>JAMDDG010000390.1 GCA_023488865.1 Bacteroidota bacterium
TCCCCGGTAGGGGCGGACTCAATCCCGAAACCGGCATCGACCTGACCTATTTTGTCGATGAATCGGGATTCAGCAAAAAAATGTGCCCGGTTGCGGGTCCCGGGCCGGTATGGATACACTTTCTCACTACGATCAAAGATTCAACCGGGACCCAGCGGCTGCTTGCCTCCTATACCCGGATAAAAAATCTGGGCGAAGCATATGAACGCGGATTAGCCCTTTTTGATGACTCGGCAGAAATTTTTAAACCTTTCGTCCGCTTCAAGCTTAAATCCCCGTTTTTCCCCGAAGGGCATTCCTACAAAACAAATGTCAACGGAGCGGAATACCTTAATTTTGATTTTGGCACCCCCTACCCGCTTCGGGTAAAGGCCGACTGGAAGCATATCACGGATCAATCTTCCTATGAAGCATTTACTTGCCTGGCAGCTGGAAGCCGATATGACACGGCAAATATCAAATTAGACCGCACCCCGGATGGCAGCCTCAACTACCTATGGAAAACCAATACTGACCCGCTCAGTGCTGAAAAGGAAAGATTTTTGCTCAAAAAAGGGAAATTAAAACCGGGTGAGACCTGGTTTAATTTGCACGACTTCCTAACGGGAGAGTTCATTGAATCCCAGTCAGGGTCTGTATTCTGGAATGCCTGCCGCCAAAAATGGGTGATGCTCTTCGAACAGGTGCACGGCAACACCTCTTACCTTGGCGAGATCTGGTACGCCGAAGGAGATACGCCAACCGGTCCGTGGGTTTATGCGCGGAAAATCATTACGCACGATAAATATACCTTTTACAACGTGGGACAACATCCCCTTTTCGACCAGGAGAAGGGCCGGCTGATCTATTTCGAAGGCACCTATACCGAATCTTTTTCAGGCAATCCGGTTCCTACCCCGCGTTACAATTACAACCAGATCATGTACAGGCTCGATTTGAACGATCCGAGGCTTTATCTGCCATCGCCTGTCTACCGGATAAAAGAGAAGAAATCGGCCTTCGGTTACCTGATGCGACAAAAAATTGATTCACTGAAATCCTGGAAACAAGTCCAGGATATCCCATTCTTTGCCCTGCCTCCCGATCGCAGCATTGAGGGTTCAATTCCTGTTTTCGCAGTCAACGAGAAAGGCAAAATGAGGTTTACGACCAAAACTCCCGGCAGACTGGGTAAATCAGTTAAACCGCTGTTTTACGGACTTCCGGATACGGAATCGACAGCCGTTACCCCCAACGGCAAGTGGGAATTCAATTCGCCGATGCTCGTACCACTTTATGAATTTCTGGACGCAAAGGGCGTTTACTCCTATTCCGTTAAAAAAGAACAGGCGGGGCTTAAACGATCAGAGAGACCAGTTTGTTGGGTATGGGAAAATCCATCCACCCTCCTGAACCTTGATTTTGAGGCCAGGCCGGTACCCATTTCAAAATAGGAGAAAAGGAAAATTTTGACAATGAAACGAGACTAACAGCAAAAGGCTAAATACCAAAAGCCAATAACCAACAGCTTTTAGTTCTTCTCATCCTCTTCCCGGATCTGCACCCTTCTGATTTTCCCGCTGATGGTTTTGGGCAGCTCGGTAACAAACTCAATGATGCGGGGGTATTTGTAAGGAGCGGTAACTTTCTTCACGTGCTCCTGCAACTCTTTGGCCAGCTCATCATTCGCGTGGTAATTCTTCGCCAAAATCACCGTTGCTTTCACCACCTGCCCCCTATCGGGATCGGGCACCGCCGTAATGGCGCACTCAAGAACAGCCGGGTGTTCCATCAGGGCGCTCTCTACCTCAAACGGGCCAATCCGGTAGCCGGAACTCTTGATCACATCATCCGCACGGCCAACAAACCAATAATAGCCGTCATCGGCTTTGCCCTCCACAAAATCGGCCTTCGACTGACGATAATACATGCACCAGCAATTTCCGCAGGCCCCTTTGGCGCCAAAGAGCTGGACAAATTTTGCCCAGTTGCTTTTGCTTAAAGGCTCAAAAGTAAGCTGATTCAAAAAATCTTTGTCAATGGCTGGTTTCGTCATTGAATGAATGTGCTTCAAGAATTATAACACAGAGTTTCACAGAGAAGCCACCGAGTTGCACAGAGAACCTATTTTTCTCTATTCACTGTTCGTTGTTCACTCAACTTAGCTGCTTCTTCAACAACTCCGGTTTTTCGTGGTAAAGATGTAAAATCAACTCCCCAAAGATGGTGTTCGCCCAGGCAAACCAGCTGCGCGAAAATTTTTTGGGATCATCAATGTTGAATGATTCGTGGATAAACCCGGTGCCTGCATGGGTCTTCTTCAGCATGGTCAGGCAGTCGATGATTTCGCTGTCGTCGTTGCTGGTGAGCGCCTGCATCACCAACCCTAAGGGCCATATCTTCTTCTCGCCCACATGCGGACCGCCGATCCCATTGGCAAATTTTCCCTCGTAGAACCACGGATTGGCATGGCTTAACGAAAACTTACGGGTATTCAAATAGAGCGGATCTTTCGAAGAGCAATATCCCAGGTAGGGAAGCGATAACAAATTGGGCACGTTGGCATCATCCATAAACAGCGCATTGCCGAAGCCGTCAATCTCAAGCGGATAGATCTTCCCGGCAGTCGGATGCTGCAACAGGGCATTTTGCTTCAAAGCCTGATCGATTTCGCCGGCAAACCGGTTGCACTCTTTTTGCATCTCCTTATCACCCACAACAGTCCCGAACAGCTCGCCCATCTGTCGCAGCGAAACCACCGCAAACATATTGGAAGAGACTAAGTAAGGGAAGAAGGTGGAGTCGTCCGATGGCCGGAACATGGAGTGGATCAGCCCGATCTTTTGGGTCGGATTGCCATAGCCTCCGCCAAACTGGGTATCGGTCGGACTGGTCGCTTTCCGCTGAAAATGGTACGGACCTTTGTTCTCCTTGCGCTGTTGCTCCCTGAAGGTAGCAACGATCAGCTTCATCGCCTCCTGCCACTTTTGGTTAAATGGTGACGTGTCGCCGGTATTTTTCCAGTACCCGTGTGCCACGCGGATCACGTAGCAAAGCGAATCGATCTCCCACTTGCGTTCATGGACGCCCGGTTTCATGGTGGTGCGGTCTTCTTTCCATTCGCTCACGCGGGCCGGATCGTTGTAAAAGGCATTGGCATAAGGATCGAGCAAAACAAATTCGGTCTGTTTGGCGATCACCCCCTTCAAAAGCTTTTTCAACGCTTCGTCTTTGTTGGCCAGCGGCAGATAGGGCCACACCTGCGCCGACGAATCGCGCAGCCACATCGCATCGATATCCCCTGTAATCACGTAAGTAAAGGGCTCCCCGTTCTTTTCAGAATAGGTCACGGTAGTGTCGAGCGTGTTCGGAAAACAGTTTTCGAACATCCAGGCTAACTCTTCGTCGGCCATCGTTTTCTTGACCGTGGCGATCATCTCATCCACAGCCTTGCTTACGAACCGCCGCTTACCAGGATCCGGACGATTGGACACGAATGGTTTCCCGGCGGCGCCCGCGAAGACCGGGGCTCCCGCAACAGAAACCGCCGAGGCAATCCCGACGGTTTGAATAAATTTTCTCCTATTTGTCATCTATTTTACTTTAGTTTTTCAATAACTTCATCTTTTAACGGCAACAAGTGTCTTTTCAAAATTGCCCAAATCATCGATGGATCAACTGTATCGTAAGAATGAATTAACCGATTACGGAATCCTACAATTTTTCTGGCATGCTCAAGCGGTAATTCTGGCTGCGACTTGTCAAATTTATTAACAGCCTCTCCGATAATACCAAGTTGGCGTTCAACCGCACTTTGGGTTTTCAAGTCCGCTGAATATTCGTTGTAACTTGTTAGAGGGATTGTAAACTGCTCAATTAGTTCAATTGCGCGTAAAATATCAGACAAGTACTTTTTGCCCTGATCCGTCATAAATCAATATTTTGGTAGCATCAATACTCTTACGCAAATAGGGATTGCGAATGGATGAATCTGTAAGCAAATCGACTTTTCTATGAAAAAAACTTTCAAAAGTATCCCATAAAGAGATCAATTTTTCGCCTCTCTCGAGCGGATCCGCATCGTCAATTTCCACCAACAGATCGATGTCACTTTTATCGTAGTCAAATCTATCGGTAACAGATGATCCAAAAGCATACAGGTACTTAACCTTGTGCTTTTGGCACAAAGCGTTAAAGTCGTTGGGCTTTTTCAATATTTCATCTTTCACAACCATAACCCAAAGGTACTAAATTCTCTTTCACGGGCAAAACCACCTGGTAAACTTGCTGGTTGATGTATGAGATCCCACTCAATAAACCTTTAATTTGACAATACTGAAT
>JAMDDG010000425.1 GCA_023488865.1 Bacteroidota bacterium
TCAATCCCACAAAGGTAATGTTTCTATATTAAATTGTCACTACACTAGGCCTTTACGAACGAAAAAATGTACGTTCATTTGGCAGACTAAAAACGTAAGTGCAATAATGAAAAATATGTTAAGAAACCTGATGTATGTTGTGGCGCTCTTGCCGCTTGCAGCATTTACCCAGCCACGGACGCAACTGGCCAACCCAAAGATGGAGGCCTCTGTATCCGAGCTGATGAAAAAGATGACCCTGGAAGAAAAAATTGGACAGTTGAATCTGCCGGCCTCCGGCGACATCACCACCGGCACAGCCAACAGTTCGAATGTGGCTGAACAAATCAAACAGGGGAAAGTCGGTGGACTGTTCAACATCAAGACCGCTGCAAAAATCCGGGAGGTGCAAAAAATTGCAGTGGAACAAAGCAGGCTGAAAATCCCGCTGATTTTTGGGATGGACGTTATTCACGGATACAAAACCGTATTCCCGGTACCTTTGGCCCTGTCGGCCAGCTGGGACCTTGCGCTGATCGAAAAGAGCGCCCGGATTGCGGCACAGGAAGCCAGCGCCGACGGAATCTGCTGGACTTTCTCACCAATGGTGGATATTGCCCGTGACCCGCGCTGGGGACGGGTGGTGGAAGGATCGGGAGAAGACCCGTACCTTGGCTCGCAAATTGCTGCGGCCATGATAAAGGGGTATCAGGGCGACGATCTCTCCAGTAATAATACCATCCTGGCATGTGTTAAGCATTTTGCGCTGTACGGGGCTGCTGAGGCCGGTCGTGATTACAACACCACCGATATGAGCCGGATCAGGATGTACAACGAATATTTGCCCCCTTACAAAGCTGCCGTGGATGCAGGCGCCGGAAGCGTCATGTCCTCGTTCAACGAAGTGGATGGTATTCCTGCAGCTGCCAACAGGTGGCTTATGACAGATCTTCTTCGCAAACAGTGGGGTTTTAAGGGATTCGTGGTCACCGATTATACCGCAATATCAGAAATGATAAGTCATGGAATGGGCGACCTGAAGCAAGTCTCACAACTGGCCCTGAAAGCGGGAATTGACATGGACATGGTGGCCGACGGATTTCTTAATACGTTAAAGAAACCGCTGGAGGAAGGGAAAATAACCGTTGCAGAGATTGATGCTGCCTGCCGCAGGATACTGGAAGCCAAATACTGTCTTGGATTGTTTGACGATCCCTACCGCTATTGTGATCCGCAACGCGCCGGAAAAGAGGTGTTTACTACCGAAAACCGGCAGGTTGCCCGTCAGACAGCCGCCCAGACCTTCGTCCTGCTGAAGAACGACAACCAGCTGTTACCCATTCAGGGAAAGAACAAGATTGCACTGGTGGGTCCGCTGGCCGATAACGGCGAGAACATGACCGGAACCTGGAGCGTGGCAGCCGATTTTGCCAACTCTGTTTCGTTGCTAGATGGATTGAAAACAGCCTTGGGCGACAACGCCGACCTGCTTTACGCCAAGGGCTCCAACGTGGTGGATGACTCTGCGCTGGATGCTCGGGTCAGTATCTTTGGCAAGCCGACCCGCTGGGACAAACGCTCGCCCAAAGAGATGATCGACGAAGCCGTTGCCATTTCTCCGAACTGGAGCCTTGTGGTTGCCGCCGTAGGCGAATCGGCCGAAATGACAGGCGAAAGCTCAAGTCGATCGGATATCGGCCTGCCGGGGAATCAGCAAGCGTTGCTCGAAGCGCTGCTGGCTACCGGAAAACCGGTGGTGATGGTACTCTTTACCGGCCGGCCGCTCACCATCGCCTGGGAAAACGAACACGTGCCGGCCATCCTGAATGTTTGGTTTGGAGGGACCGAAGCTGGAAATGCCATTGCCGATGTCTTGATGGGGAAGGTCAATCCATCAGGAAAACTAAGCATGACCTTCCCGCGGAGCATGGGTCAGATTCCGATTTATTACAACCACAAAAATACAGGCCGTCCGCTTGCGCAGGGCAAATGGTTCCAGAAATTCCGTTCCAATTACCTCGATATACCTAACGATCCGCTTTATCCGTTTGGATATGGGCTGAGTTACACCACTTTCGATTATAAAAACTTGCAATTGTCGGGCAGGGAACTGAACTCAGCCAGGAAACTTAAAGTCTCGGTTGAGGTTTCCAATACCGGAAATTACGATGGGGCAGAGGTAGTTCAACTTTACATTCGCGACCTGGTTGGCAGTATAACCCGGCCAGTAAAGGAATTGAAAGGATTTCAGAAAATCTTTCTGAAGAAGGGGGAAACGAAAACTGTGGAATTTACCCTGACGGAGAAAGAACTCAGGTTCTACAACAGTCAGCTGCAATTTGTCAGCGAACCCGGAGATTTTCAGGTATTTGTCGGCTCCAGTTCGGAGAAATGGCTGCAAGGAAACTTCACCCTGAAATAGCTGGCGGGCTTCATCAGATTTGCGGGACGGGCACTTCCTGGACAACCTCCAGATTGGCCTGTCCTACTTCAATTGCTTTGAGATTGAGTGGTATCAGCTTATGGTGACGTTCGGGCAGCGATTTCTCCAACCCTTTTTTAACATTCTCGAGTTTGATAACCGGTTTGGCCTTCAAAAAAGCGCCTAAAACAATCATATTGAAAGTCAATGGGTTGCCCATTTCGACAGCCAATCTGGCGCCATCTACTTTGTAAATATTGATGTCCTTCCTTGAAGGATGTTTGACTACGCCGTTGGGATCGTACAACAGGGTACCTCCGGGTTTGACCATCTTCTCAAATTTGGTCATGGATTGCTGGTTGAGGATGATCGCGGTATCAAATTCGTGCAAAACCGGCGAGCTGATCCGTTCGTCGCTCAGGATAACGGTCACGTTGGCTGTTCCGCCCCTCATTTCAGGACCGTAAGAAGGAAACCAGGCAACTTCCTGATCTTGCATCACACCTGAGTAGGCCAGGATTTTTCCCATGGAAAGTACCCCCTGTCCGCCAAATCCGGCAATAATAATCTCTTCTGTCATCTTTCTGAATATTTACTTACAAATATGCTGATGTGCTGATATGCTGAAATGCTGATGTGCTGATTATAAAAATACTATGATATTTATTCTCTCATGTCTTATATCTCATCACTTATAACTCATCACTCATCACTCATCACTCATCACTGTACCTTGTACGCATCCGTCGCCTCTTTCCCTCCATCTTTCAGGTCGCCGATAGGGAAGAGGGGGAACATATTTTTCACCATCCAATCGTTTGAATCGACAGGAGTCATTTTCCAGCCTGAATTACAGGTAGATACAATTTCTACAAAGCAGGTCCCAATATTTTTTTCGGACAGTTCAAAGGCTTTTTTGATGGCCCTCTTAGCTTTTCGGACTGCTGCAGCAGAATGCACACTCTGACGGGTGACGAAAGCTGCACCCGGAAGTTTGGCAACTAAGTCCGTGATTTTTAGCGGATAACCATTCAGGTCAACATTTCTGCCATAAGGTGTAGTGGCAGTCACCTGACCCAAAAGGGTAGTAGGGGCCATTTGTCCTCCGGTCATCCCGTAAATGGCATTGTTGATGAAGATGATCACGATATTTTCGCCACGGTTGACGGCATGAAGCGTTTCTGCCGTTCCAATGGCAGCAAGGTCACCGTCGCCCTGGTAGGTAAAAACTGTTTTCTCCGGCATCGTCCGCTTGATCCCTGTGGCAACAGCCGGCGCCCGGCCATGGGCAGCCTCAGACCAGTCGATATCGATGTAATTATAGGCAAAAACAGCGCAACCTACCGGGGATACCCCGATGGTCTTCTCCTGGATCCCCAGTTCATCGATAACCTCCGCAATCAGTTTATGCACAACGCCATGGCTACAGCCCGGACAGTAGTGCATGGTTACTTCAGTTAAAAGGGGTGATTTGCTATATATCAGGTTTTCCAGACTGATGATATTTCTGACTTTCTCAGCTACTTCTGACATGATTTAACCTCCTATCAATTTTTGATACAATGCTTTTTCAACTTCATCGGGTGAAGGTAGAATTCCCCCCATCCGACCATAATATCCGACTTTTGCCAGTCCCTTTGCTGCCAGGCGAACGTCATGGACCATCTGTCCGGCATTGAATTCGACTGTTAAAAAGCCTTTCACCCGTTTTGCCATTTCGGCAATCACTTTTTCCGGAAAGGGGAAAAGCGTAATGGGCCTTAGCAGCCCGACTTTGTATCCCTTGGCCCTGGCTAACTGAACCGTTTTCTGGCAAATTCGGGCAGCGCTGCCAAAAGCAACCAGGACATAATCTGCATCTTCGCAATCAATGGCCTCAAAGCGGACATCCTCTTCTTTCATCCGCTTGTATT
>JAMDDG010000198.1 GCA_023488865.1 Bacteroidota bacterium
GAATATCAAGCTGCAAAGATTGGAGATAAAATGGGCGGACTATCCGACAACCAATCGTGGAAAGATTATTGGAAGTCAGATTCAGACCAGTCAAAAGAAAATATTCAATCTCTTGACAAGTGGGGTAATGCTATACCTAAACTTCATGGAGGCGCAGGAGGATTTGTAGCATCATCACTACCAATGATCGGAGCAACAGCAGCAGCAATTATGCTTAAAAACCCAATGGCAGCTTCGGCGCTTACCGGGACAATGGGTCAGATGATGTTTGGTTCAGGTATTGACGCATACGACAAGCATATTGACGAACAGAAAGACCTATTCAGTAAAGGACAAATAGCCAAAGAGCCGACTGTTGATGAGGGTACAAAACTTGGAACAGGAATACTTTATGGTGTACTTGGGACACTGCCAATAGCAGGAACAATAGGTAAATGGATTCCAAAAGGGTTATTCCAAAAGTCTATTCAGACCGCACTTGAAAGCAATCCCGAAACAATCAACAATGCCGGTAAGGTTATTTGGGAAAACTTTGTAAAGGATGCCCCTGGAGTTGCAAAGCAATTACTTAATCAAGCCAAAGAAGGGCTTGGAAGTAGTATTGCAAACATGGAGGTTATGCAACTTGGTCAAAAAGCCGTTGACAAATGGATGATTGGTCAGGAAGGTATTGGAGTAAAGGAATTTGGAGAAACAGCAGTAAGTGCATTGGGTTCTGCAATATTATTTCATGGTGCATTAGTTCCATTCTCAATGTATGCTCAAAACACAGCGACAATGCAACGTAGAAACTCACAGGGTAGAGTTGATTTAGGAAAAGACGTTGAAGGAAATCCGGTTGAAATTGTAAAAGATGGTAAGGGTGGATTTTATGGAGTTACCCCGGAAGGTAAAACAGTCAAGGTCGACCCGGACGAAGCACAAAATATTGTTACTATTCCAATAAACGTTTTCAAGCAATCACTTCAGGAGGCCAAAGGCAACGGAGGAAAACTATTTGAAAACGCTGATGTATATGCCGTAAAAGGCAACCTGGAAAACACGGCCAATCAGGTAGGATATAAAAATACTGGGGATATTCTTATTCACTTCGACCAAGACGGGAAAAGGTTCTTCGTAAAAGACGGTGATTTAAAAGACCCCAAGGCAAAATTGACCTTAGTCGGAGAAGATGGCAAAACCTATTCAGGCACGGTTCCAAGAAACCAGATTAACACCCTGACAAAAGAACAGTTTATCAATGAGGGATTAGACCGTTATACGAGTACAAAACCAACAGAAGTAACCGATCCAATCCTGCCACATATAGAGGCCAAAAGAACAGAACACATCGACCAGGTTGACAATCACATCGCGAACTTTCAGCATGAATCAGGAAACCTTATCAAAGTTAAAACCCAAAAGGGCGCAGAGCGTTATGTGATTAAAGGGGACTTGAATGATCCTGGCGATATGATATTCCTTAAAGACCCAAATAATCCATCTGAACCTCCAACAATAGTAACATCACAGGGATTAGAGATTATTGACCAGGTGCCTTCTGATCAATATCGTCAATCCCAAATTGCAGACTTTGACGCACAGTCGGCTGATGTAGTCGATAAGCTCAATCAAAAAAAGCAACAGAAGGCGCAGGAGGAAGCCCATGCAACCTCTTTGGGTATCGGTGACCCCGTAACAGTTCCAGACGGTAGAACAGGCAAAATAAGTAGGGTAAACGGCAGGGATCAGGTATTTGTAGCACTCGATGAAAACGAAGGGCAGGAAGTCAACCCTACCCTATATAACCCAAGCGAAATAACCAAAATCGAACCACCGGTAGAACAATCCACTATTGAACCAGTAACAGATCAACAAAATGAGCAACAACCCAATCCCAATCCTACTCAGGACGTACCCGTCCACAAAGAGCAACTTATCAACATCGGAACTGCAAGCAAACCTCAAAATACGAGGATTGTCACCGACCCGGATGGGATCAAACGAATTGATGTGAATTTCGACACGGACGCCAAAGCTAAAAAAGTTGCTGAAATTATTCGTACAAAAGGTAAAGTCTCAGCTAACTATGACGTCACGGTTGACAAAGTAGAAATTAACCCGGATGATGAATTTACAGATGTGATCTATACCGTCACCCTTCGCCCGAAGGTGGCAGTAGTTCCTAAAATAGATGAAAAGTCTTCAGAAACAGCCGGACCCCCTACGGTTGAGGTAAAACAGGGGCAAGTACCCAAAACCTCTGCTCCTGTTGAACCCGTAAAAGGTGAAAATGTTGCAGAAAATGTAAATATTACAGAAACAAAAAATGAAATAGTTCCAGAAAACAAAATACAAGAATCTAAAATAGAACCTATTACAGATTTAGGAAACTTAGAAAGTTCACATAAATTGCAAGTATTACAAAAAGTGAATCAAGAAAGTTTACCAAAAGAGGGTGCAGAGTTATCCCCTGAAGAGCGAAAAACGGTTCACAATAGTCTGGTCGGCTTGGTCGAGAAGTTCAACGACATCCCAAACAACCACACCAATAAAAGAAGTTCGGTTCAATCACAAATTCTTCAAACGGTACAGCGGTTAGGCGAAGGGTATAAGGTTGATGTGGACAGACAGAGAAATATCACTGTCACCAAAGAAGGAAAGAAGATTGGCAGGATTGGCACAAAACAAAGTACCGAAGAGGTTAATACCCACCCTCTACTATCCGAGTACCCACAGGAAGTACAGGACTTCTACGGCCGTCTAAATGCGTCTAATTCCATTGAGTTTTTAGACATTCCTACGTCTATCAACCAAGGAGTAAGAAACATTCAGGAAGGTAAAAAATCTGTTGCAGCCAACAGTGTCCTGGATGAGGTAGAACGAATGTTCTCAGAAGGGGTCGTAAAATTAAAGGGGACGAAAAATAGTCCGGCAATTAATGTGCCAGTTCAGGAATATTTTGCTACATTTGAAAAACCGTTATCACCGGAAGAGGAGAAATTCGCGGAAACCCTATCGCAGGATGACCACGAAAAACTCTGGCAGATTGCTTCATATTATGATCTCACGCCGGAACAGACCGAAGAAGTTGATAATTTATTTTTAGAACATGGAAAAGAAAGTCAAATTGACAGAACAGCAGGAGTTCAACCGGAAGTTGATGCTGAAGGCGCGAAACCTGAAGTTACTGGAAGGAATCAAGGAGAAGACCTCTCCCAAGGTCAAATAACCCAAGTCCAAGACGAACTCAAGAAGGCCAGGGCGGCTTACTCTAAAGCCAACAACCTCTACAACAAACTTAAAAATTCACCTGAATTTGGCGGGAAAGGTCAAATATCCCAAGACGGAACAATTGCGGGACATGATGCTATTGACTTCGGTAACGATGCAATTCTGAACGGTGCGAAGAAAAAAGCCGATCAAGCCCGATTGGCCGTAACCGAAACCGAAAAGAAGTTGGCCAAACTGGAAGATGAGAAGGTTGATAAAGTTCATAATCAGCAGGACTTATTCAAAGAAGAATCCTCTCCCCTAACCGACTTAATTGAATCAGCCAAAAAGAAATCAGAACCCATAGTTCCACTTAATACCCAATCCAATGAAGCAGAAAAAGTGCAGGCCGAAGGGAAAAGGAAGGCAGAGGAAGAAGTAAGGCCGTTAAGCGAGAAAGAACTTCGTCTGCAGGGGCTTAAAGAGAAGATGAAGAAACTCCTTCCTCCTTCCGATATTGTAAGCGAACCAGAAGCACCCTACGAAGGAGGATTTAATTCTGAAATATTCTCCGTTGGCGCAGAGATGGCAATGCTTCATGTTCAGATGGGCAAAACATCGTTCTCAGACTTCTCAAAAGCGATGGTAGGAGATTTTGGCAGTTCAATTAAACCCTATCTTAAAGCTTTCTATAATGGAGCCCGCGACCTTCCAGGAATGGAAGAGTATGAGTCCGGGATGGATGAATACAAAGATGTTAAAAATGCTGATATTGAACAGGTTTTAGTAGAAAAACCGCTGAGTGTTCTTGTTACCGGTGGTCGCGGCGCACTTATCCAGACACCTAAAGAAAAATTTGTAGATGCTGTTGTTGAAAAAATTCGCACAGGACAGAAGATCCAGAACGGTCCGGCACTTACAGCACTTGCAACAGAGTCAGGACTTCAGGCGGGAGAACATTACATGAGCGTCAAGGAGTTGTACGATCTTGCAGGATTGGCAATTAATAAATACATCCTTTCAAAAGGAAACACATTCTCAGTTGAAGGAAGAACCGCAAGCGATATTCGAGCCGGCATTCCAATACTTGAAAACCTTCAAGACCTACTCCCAACAGAAACACAGAGATCGGCAGAACAGGTAGCGTTGCAACAATTCAGTACGCCCCCCGCACTTGCGTATATAGCTAACTGGGCCGCACAAGTCAACCCAAAGGACACAATGCTTGAACCTTCTGCCGGAGAAGGAAATATCGCCGTATTTGCGAAAGTATCAGGTGCAAATGTTATCGCCAATGAATTTGACGAAAACAGACTTGAATTAATCCGGATGCTTGGAATTAAGGCCATTCGAAGTGATGCAAAACACATTCCCTTACCAACAATAGCCACCAAAAAGGTTACAGTAGTAGTTATGAACCCTCCTTTTTCCAGGGATATCGCCCTGGGTGACAAGATGGATCTTCACGCAGCAGAAAAACACATTGATTCAGCGCTGGAAAAACTTGAACCGGGGGGTCGATTGGTGGCTATTGTTGGTAAGGGAATGTCATTTGATAGCCCAACTCACAAGCCGTGGTGGGATAAAATCAGTAAAAACAATCAGGTAAAAGCAAATATTCTCATTTCAGGTGACGCATATCGAAAAAAAGGTACTAACTTTGATAACAGGTTATTAGTTATTGATAAGTCTGGTCCTGCAGGAGCAAAACCAATAACAGGAAGCGTTGATAATTATGCAGAATTACTGGATGGGTTAGAACACTTACCATTAAAGTTCACGAAATATGAAAACATTGGATCAGGTAGTTCAGGACAAAACCAAGATCTTCGACCTGGGAGAACCCCCGGGCAAGGGCCTGGCAGCAATGATGCTCCTGGGATTGGATTATTTGGACATCAATACAGTGGACAAGCAGGATATGGAAGACCAAATCCTGAGCCTAATTTACCTCCCAAACAAGCAGGTGGCAACCTTCCTGGGGAAAACGCCGGAGGAAATGGCGCAAGACCTATACTCACTCCAAACGCCGGAGGAAATAACAGACCTGTTGCTGCCAAACCTTCTCATGGACGCAATGAAGGAAAAACTGGACAACTTCCCTCTTCAGTCGATAACCCTGAAAGAGGATCAAAAGAAGGGTTAAAACGATTAGAAGTACAATTTGTTGATAAAAAATCAGATGAGCAAGGCGCGGTAGGCTATGACGTTTACCGACCAGAAATAAAAGTTGTCGGTTCAGTCCCTCATCCTACGGCATTGGTAAATTAGGCTCAGGATTTGGTTGTAAGTTTCCCAAAAACCAATTACAGACCACTGTTAAAAGAATCAGTTATCACATCAGGAGCACTGAGCGAAGCGCAGTTAGAGGATATTGTTCTGGCTGGAGGATCTCATTCTCAAATTTTAAACTCAGGCGAACGCCGTGGTTTCTTTCTTGGTGGTGGAACAGGTTACGGCAAAGGAAGGGCAGTTGCGGCCATTATTCAGGATAACATCAATCAAGGCAGGAAAAAAGCAGTCTGGATCTCTAAAAATGCAAACGCACACGCTGATAGTGCGGATTATTTTGAGGCTATCGGCGGCAATCCGGATGGCATTTTCTACCACAAGGATGCCAAAACCCCCATCGCAAAAAAAGAAGGCGTATTGCTTATGACCTACGGAACCCTTAAGGCGGGTTTTAAATCATCAAGGGATTATTCCAGGGAGCCAAATTTTTGGAACGAACAACACGATAGCCGACTTCAACAGATAGCACAATGGCTTGGAAAAGACTTTGATGGAGTAATCATCTTTGACGAGTCTCACCAGATGGCCAATGCAATAGCTTCTCAGGGTGGAAGAGGGATGAAAAAAGCTTCTCAAACAGCACTAGCAGGAGTTGAATTACAGAAAATGCTTCCTAATGCAAGGGTAGTCTATGCTTCTGCAACCGGAGCAACTGAGGTTTCCAACCTTGCCTACGCACAACGCCTGGGACTTTGGGGCGATGGAACACCATTCGCTAATTCACAAAGCTTTATCAATGCAGTCGAGAGCAGCGGTTTGGCAGGAATGGAGATTATTTCTAAGGACCTCAAGGCGATGGGATTGTATTCAGCAAAAAACCTCTCCTTCGATGGAGTGGGTTATGAGACATTGCAGCACAATCTTTCACCCGAACAAGTTGAACTTTATAACCAGTGCGCCGATGCTTGGCAATTAGTTCTTCGAAACATAGATACCGCTATTGAACAAACCGGAGCCAGCAGTGGAGCTAAAGCGGCAGCCAAAAGCGCATTTTGGGGAGCACACCAGCGTTTCTTTGGTCAGATTATAATGACCATGCAGATGCCTACTGTCATACAGGATATTCAAAAAAGCCTTGAAGAAGGCAAGGCAATTGTATTACAACTCGTTAACACTAATGAGGCAGCAACCAAACGTGCCCTGACCGAAGCCGAGGAAGACGCACAAGGCGAAGAGGTTGATTTCGAAGAGTTAGACCTCTCTCCGAAAGCTTCTTTGATCGAATACATCAGAAACGGATTCCCCGTCAACCAGTTTCAAACCGTTGTGGATGAAAATGGAAACGAGAGACAAGAACTTGTAATGATCGATGGGAAACCGGTTCAGAATCCCAACGCCGTACGCTTGAGAGATAACCTTATCGCTAATTTAGAGAGGGAACTATTCTTACCAGAAGGGCCTTTGGATATAATTATCAACACCTTTGGAGTGGATAAGGTTGCCGAAATCACAGGCAGAACCGTCCGAATAGTCAGAAAAGAAAACCCCGATGGAAACTTAGTAAAAGTAGAAGAGTCGAGGACTACCGCCCATGTAGCACACGATAAGGATGCTTTCATGGATGGTAAGAAAGATATTCTTGTGTTCTCTGATGCCGGTGGAACCGGGGCCTCCTTTCATTCAGATCTTTCACGGATCAACCAAAAGCAAAGAAAACATTATGTACTCCAGGCAGGATGGAGGGCAGATAAGGCAGTTCAGGGGTTTGGCCGTTCACATAGAAGCAATCAACGTATTGCACCTATTTTCTCACTGGCCACCACGGATTTAAAAGCGCACCGAAGATATTTATCCTCCGTTGCCAAACGTCTTGATCAATTAGGAGCCTTAACAAAAGGTTCCAGACAAGCCGGAGGACAAGGCATTTTAGATGGTTCGTATAACCTGGAGGGTTCTTATGCTACTCAGGCACTGTTTGAGTTTTACCAAGCAGTAGAAGCCGGAAGAGTACCAGGGGTGGATATGAGTACCCTGGAAGATCAAATGGCCCTGAAAATCTACAAAGATGACAAAGACGGCAATCGAAAATACAATGAGGATGTAATTTTCAACACCAAGCAATTCCTTAATAGAATTATGTCACTCAGGGTGGACTTGATGGACAAGGTATTTGATGGATTTATGGAACGCCTGGAAGAAAAGATCAGTAATGCCAAAATAGCCGGCACGTATGACGAAGGGATTGAAGCGGTGCACGCTATTCACACTAAGGTTATCGACGAGGTGCCGATTTACACCGACGAAAAGACAGGAGGGCAAACCTTCTTAACCTCGATTGAACTGGAACTCCCCAATGAAAAAACCAAATGGAGTGAGATACTTTCCCGGACAGACCGGTATGGAGACAAGTTTAAGGGATTCTGGACAGAAGAGCGTTCCGGTAAGATATATGCCATTGTGGAGACGATGGAAGTACAACCAGATGGATTCAGAGATCACAAAGTAAGACGCATAAGTGTCGTTACTGATTCATTTATTGAACCATCTGAATTTAGGGGTAAATATCATAAACTACCAGACGAACAGGCAGCAAAAGCAAAGTGGAACGAGGACTATGAGGCCTATCCTGCCACTCGCAAGAAAACAGACCACATCGTAAAAGGTTTGATCCTGCCTATCTGGAACCGTTTACCAGAGAAAATCAACGTCAGACGCTATGTTGACGACAACGGCGCTCCTCACCTGGGAAGGTGGTTCAGTAAAAAAGAGGCCGAAAAGATCCTTGAAACATTTGAGGTTGCAAATACCAAAAATTACAAAGTTTCCGATGCCGTAAATGCTATTCGTCAGGACGGATATTTTAAATTGGCAAACCAGTTTGAGTTCACAAAAGGGAAATATCAGGGACTTGATGTTATAAAGATAACCGGCCCCCGTCAATACAGCGACAGAGACAGACTCGAAAGAGCCGGAGCGATGTTCCAGGTGACAAGTACCATGTCCATGTCTGGGAATTTCTATGTCCCAATTGATACGGCAGAAAAAGTTGTAGATAATATCATACAGTTATACAATTCACCTATTATTGCTATCGAGGACGCAGAGGGGAATAACTTTAATCGTGTCAACGAACCACAAACCCCATACAACAAATCCCTTCCGCCCTCAGACTTCCTTAAACAGTCCAAGACCCCGTCTTCGGAAACGGTTTCGACTACTCCGCTTGAAGATTTAATCTCCAAGGCAAAAGAGAACAAATCTTCCAATTCCGATGTATCTTTGTTAAATGAAAAGAAAAGAACCTACAAAACCAAAGAAGGGGAAACGCTCCAATACAGTCTATTCTCAGATTCAGACTCCTCCGTTAATGACAGGTCAGGCACCGGCTTACTACAACGGGAAGAAAGTAGAGTTTCCAACCCCTCTTTACGTCAATTAAAGGAAGGCGAAATAACGAGTGTTGAACAAAAATATACTCGTGATAAAAACTTTGTTTTCGATGGACGGAACAAGATTGAGAGTACAGACGATATAGCCTATCTTTTCAGACAGCTCGAAAATAAATCAGTTGAAAATATGTTTGCCTGTTTTGTAAAAGACGGCAAACCTACCATTGTCCATATGTCAGCCGGAGGTCAATCGTCAACAGTATTTAATCATCAGGTACTTAATGATGGAATTTCAAGATTCTCCCCCGATATAGTTTACCTTATCCACAACCACCCATCCGGAAATCTTCAATATTCAGATGCAGATATTCGGATGCACCAAGGCGCAATTGATGCCTTTGGTGACATTATCGGAGAACATATTCTCATTAACCTGACATCGGGATTATATGCAACATTCAGAAGCGGTCAGTCTTCGCATGAAGTGAAAATTATGCCATCTGATAAAAATAGGGCACCCGAAATAAAAAATTCTGAAAAGAAATATACCGTTTACTCTTTCGACAAGCAGGTGTTTAAAGAAAACGCCGTTCTTCCGTATAAAATTACAGGCCCGGATCAAGTCGCAGAATTTATTTCAGCCCAAAGATTCACTGATGGGAATAAGTTAAGCGCACTGATTCTCGCCCGGAACAATGACATCAAGGCATATATTCACCTTTCGGATGTTGATTTATCTGACCCAACAGCAATTGAGGGATTGATTAAAGAACTACAGGCATACTCCGGTAGGTTTGGAGGACAAGGAATAATTTTATCAGGTACAAGGGGTCTTGATTATGAGGCAAAGCGCAATTTAAGATCAGTTAAAGAAACACTGAAAAAATCTGATATTACACTGCAAGACTACGTTTCAAATGTCGTAAACAGATCACAATATGAATCACTTGCAAACGAAGGACTCATGGAACCCTCAGTACCCTACGAAGCTAGAGAGGTAAATGATCCCGGGAAATCTAAACCCACTCACGCTCTTGACTACCTCAACGGAACTGTACCGTACTCCCGTGGAATAAAATCGATCAAAGAAGCCACTAAGTACATTCCCGGAGTAACGGAGGGGAAAGAGGTGGTAGAAAAGTTCAAAGAGGCACTGAACATAACATCATCCCCTTCCGGTAAGCTCAACAAAGAATCCGGAGAACTCGCCAAACGGTCATTGCGTGAAAATCTCGGCACTATGTCAAGAAACTTAAACATGGCTGCCGAACAATTAAAGAAGGCATCAAACAGGTTTGATCGTTTAAGCAAGGATGAATGTCTTGATTTCTATGATAAAATGGAAACGGGGCAAAAACAATCCACTGAAGGATTGCAGGGTTACGCTGATGCGCTTAGGACATATTATGACAAAACAAGGGACAATGTAAGGGATTTAGGGACTGGAAAACTTGAACAGTTCAATGAAAATTACATGGCTCACTTTTACGAAAACGAAGGTAGGGTATCAGAGAAATTCTATGCAAAATCAAAAACACCATTAGAGGGGCCAAAAGGATTTTTAAGGCAAAGGACATACGACACACTAAAGGATGCAATGGATCATGGTCTGATTCCGATTTCATATAATCCCGTTGTCATGGCAATGATGAAAATTCGGGAGATGGAGCGTTATGTTATGGCTCACAAAACCCTGAACGAGTTAAAAGACACTAAATACATTTCTTATTACAAGATTGGGACTAAGCCACCGGAAGGTTGGACTATGATCGATGATAAAGTTAGTCGGGTAATGATACCCAAGGAGGGCGGACTTATTCATGTTGGCAATTGGTATGCCTTAGATGGCGCAGCAGATATCTTCAATAGATTTCTTTCAAAAGGATTAAGGGGTAATCAATTATATAATCTCTGGAGAGGACTGGGTAATCTTATAACACAATTTCAACTAGGTTTTTCATTTTTTCACCTTGGATTTACTTCACTAGACGCCTCTATTTCAAAATTAGGAATGGGGGCAGGACTTGTTTATCATGGTAAACCATTGGAGGGGTTGAAACATATCGCTTTATCCCCATTTGCACCCATTACAAATATTATTCAAGGTGATAGGCTTCAAAAAGCATGGTACGGCAACCCAAGTACACCAGAAATGCAAGAAATTGCAAAATTCATGGAGATTGCCGGAGGCCGGGCAAAGATGGATGATATGTACAGAGAAAAGTGGGGGCAGAAAATAATTGACAACTGGAAGAAAAACAGATATATTTCAGCATTAGGGGAAATACCACTAGCCATAGTAGAGAAATCAAACTGGCTTGTTCTGGAATACATAGTACCAAAACAAAAGATGGGCGTTTTTGTGGACATGGCAAGAAGAGAAATTATGCTTCATCCAAACGATACTCCTGAAGAAAGAAGAAGAAGATTGCAATACAACTGGAACTCGGTTGATAATCGGATGGGGCAGCTTGCCTATGACAATTTATTTTGGAATAAAACTTTAAAAGACATCGCTTTTGGAACTATTAGGTCGGTAGGCTGGAATTTAGGTACAATTAGAGAAGTGGGAGGCGCACCTATAGAGGCCGGTCATATCATATTAGACGCCCTTCATGGTAAAACAACCAAAGACACCAATAAAGTTGAATATGTATTGGGAATGATCGGGATGGGAATGCTAACTGGTGCGATCTTTATGTATTTACGTACCGGAAAGAGGCCTGAGACCATGAAGGATTATTTTTTCCCTCAAGATGGAGGCGTTGATAAAAACGGAGACCCGACCAGGGTGTCCATGCCCTCCTACCTGAAAGACATTTATCATTATTTTAATGATTTTCCTCACGGACTACTTAACACCGCAAAAAATAAATTATCTCCTTTATTCGGAATTATTGTACAAATAGCTACAAATAAAGATTATTTCGGAACAAAAATTTATAATGAAGATGATCCAATATTTCAACAAGGGAAAGATCTGCTTTGGTATTTATTTGGACAGTTCAAACCCTTTGGTATCAGTAACGCCCAGAAGAACGAATCAAAAAAATTTATAGACAAAGCCCTTCCGTTTATCGGGATTACACCGGCTCCATACGATTTGAATATGACGGATACCGAAAAGTTAATGAGTGACATTTTAAGAGAAAAGCTACCTATTGGGGGCAGGACCAAAGAGCAGGCAGAGAGTTCACAGTCGAGATATAAGTTAAGGAACGCATACCAGGCAGATCATAATGTGGCCCCTCTCATATCGGCCATGATCTCAGGGGAAATAACGAGCGAACAACTTAACGATATTACAAAAAACTCAGGAGACAGTCCATTGAAGCGTAACGCAAAAAAATTAACAGAGGTTGAGCTTGCGTATGTTTATCGACAATCTGACCTGAAGGTTAAGAAGCAACTTGCAGAAATTTTAAGAGAAAAAGTGATTCGAAAATTGAGGACCGGTCTAACAAAGGACGAAAGAGAAAATTTCATGCAACTTTTGGATCAAATAAGAACTGAACAGAATACCACTGAACCCAAAGAGGGTTCCCATCAATCTTCCGCCGACCAATTATTAAAATACCTTAATAAATAAACGCCATAACAGACTTTGCCATCAAAATATTACTGCCCTTAGCGATTGAATTTAAAGGAAGCTGTCGCGGAATAACAGCGATCCAGGTTGAGAGAACAGATACCAAAGCGCTATTCAAGCGCTCAGACGGTTACTTCGAATGTTTCTATATCAATGAGACTAGTCACAACATTTTCCAAGATGGCACATGGATGAAAACCGATGACACAGTAGAGCGTTATCCGAACGATGAGAAATTCGGGGTTTCTGGGTGGTCAGGAAGGGAGGAAACAATAAGGGAACGGTATGAGCGAATGAATGCCGTTTCTGATATTGACGTATTGGAGATTTTGCCTCGATCTCCCCGAAGTAATACCATTGTGCCACTTTGAGCAGATGAGGGCTAAAACGTGAATTATTCTTGTGAATATGTTGCCTAATCCCAGGTTACTGTCTGAGGTCAAAATAAATAAAATCGTTGTCCCCCTTTGCGTCAATAGTAAGTCTTCCCTCAGACAAATTAAATTTACCTTTTAGGAGCCCCAATTCATGATGCGTATCAATAAACTGTAATTCTATTTTTGAAAACAAATTAACAGACCATTTACCCTTAGAAGTAATCTCATACATATGTGCTTGAGAATCATTGCGGAGATACTTCAGCAGTAGGTCGGTGTGGTTTGATGTTAAAATGAAAAACCCATTCTCTAAAAACTGTATACGTATTGGATCTGTTGGATCTGAATAACTCAATGAGGGGTCTTTGAGACTTTTGTTATTAATCGTGAACTCTGAAATTTGCCACCTACCTACTAATTTAGATTTACCTGAATTACACGAAACCGACATAAAGAACAGGAATGTTATGAAAGCAATCTTTTTCATAGTGAGGCATTTATTACTTTTTAAAGTATAATCGAAAATCAAAAATTATACTGGCAACCTTCGATTTCTCAAGATGGTATTTCCCTGAGAGATAATTAATTGTCTTGCTCACTGTCTGTTTGGGCTTATATGTATTGCTAAAAACCGTAGTATCCCGTTGCGGATCATCTATCGTTATAATAAAATATTCCCCAGGATTAAATATTCGCAAATATTCAGTTGAGATATAATCAACCGTATCAATTCCAACGTCATATTTTATAGCCAACAAGCCAAATATATCATCGTACTCACCCCGCATTAGCCTCCTGCGTTTTTCCTTGTCTTCGCTCTTTTGTGTTTCAGTTTTAACAGGGGCGGGATTTTTACTTGGTGGCAAATCACATCTGCTGCATGTATATAATATTAAAACAATAATTCCGCAGACAATTATCCAAGAAATGATTTTGGATTTCAATCTCCTTCTTTTCAGTTGTTGCTCGTCAGGTCCGATGACTGGTTTGTGTTCAGATGATTCAATTCGTTCCTGCATGCGCCGATTCAACTCTTCAACTACATCAGCCGACTGTGCGTCAAAGTCTGCAATTTGGGATTGACGATATTGATCAGAAGGAATATCCTCTATGATATTTATTCCGTCTGGCGGTACTATTGTTGGAGGTTCAGATGGATTATTTGGGTCTTTAAGGAATATCATATCGCCAGGATCATTCAAGTCCCCTTTAATCACATAACGCTCTGCACCCTTTTGGGTTTTAACTTTGATAAGGTTTCCAGATTCATGTTGGAAGTTTGCAATGAAGTTGTCAACTTCGTCAATGTGGAATTGTTTTACAGGAGATATAATTTTCGTTACTTCGCTTGGGTTATATAGGGTAGGGTTGACTTCCTGCCCTTCGTTTTCATCGAGTGCCACAAATACCTGATCCCTTCCGTTTACCCTACTTATTTTGCCTGTTCTACCGTCAGGGGTAGTAACTGCATCGCCAGGGAGTAAAGAGGTTGCATGATATTGAGTTTGTATCTTCTGTTTCACCTTTGGGCGTTTTTGTCGTTGTCATAAACTACACCAGTTTTTTGATCAATATAATGACCATAGGTTTGTCCAATATAGGTATAACGATCTTTTGAAACCACGTAGAAAATCATGCTTAATAATAGGGCCGAAGCCAAGATTATTGAAGCTCTTACAATGCTCTTTCCAAGTGGATTTGTTTCCATGTTACCTGCGTTTTGGAACGTAGGTTTTATTTCCTTTGCTGTTGATGTAATACTCGCCACGGGTAATGTTTCACGCTTGAATAAGCCGTATAATAGAAAAAAACACCCAATAATAAATGCGGCAAGCAATTCGTTTATAAATACCATCCCCCATTCTGGATGAGAATCATTTCTCCAGCTATTTAAGTCAACTCCCGATGTGAGTTTGTAGGTTATTGGCACCACCATTAAAAGTGTTCCAGTTAATATATAGGCCTTTTTTGTAGTCATAAAGGCGGACAGTTCTCTTGCAAGGTTTTTGAGTGCCATAATTATTTGATTTAGTTTTGTTTAACAAGTTTAATGTGCGATTAATTTCGGTCTTATGTATTTGATACGATCGTTAGGTGGTGCAACGTTTATCCAAAGGGTAATTCTCTTCAAATGTAACAAACTCAATCCAAAATCAATAGTTCAAAAATCTGATATTTATATGTTTAACAACACTTATTACCCTCTATCGGAACCTAATATGAACATCTCTCTTAGTTTCGCCCTTGTAGTAGTTAATCGCGATCCATTGGGAGTGGGGTATCGTGCTCTATACGGTCGGGGGTTGGGGTCGATTTATTTGGCTGTGTCCGTGTCCTGATCCTCTTCTTTGATTACATTAGCGGATATTTGCCTACGTTCCTGCCGCCTTTTATCATGATATTCTAATATGGCTTTTACATATAGATTCATTAAATCTTGATTCCAATGGGTTTTTGTGAGAAGAGCATACTGGATTTGCTCCTTTTGTTCCTTACTGATCGAAGAATTTTCGACAATATCAGACCTTTTTAACCGCAGATCTTCTTTCAGTATTTGTTTTGCCCACAATTCTCTTGCTTTGCGTAGAAGTAGAATCTTCTGTTCCCTCGAAAGTTCCGTCATGCTATATAGTTATTTATGTCCTTCCCTTCCTCCTGTGTGCCAATAATGGAATCTAAGTTAACTGATTTTAGAATACCCTGTAAATGCCAGGTTTTCAATTTAAATCAATTTGCAGGAATATAAACTATTTGGCATAAAATATAAGTTTTTGATATACAATTGTTTAGAATGTTTTTAAATACCTTTTCCCCTGTTTTTATGGAAAATTATTTTAAACTTTGTTTGGATTTATTTATATCAACCCATCAATCAGTTAACATCATGGTAAACTTTCCATTAATCATCGAGAACGAACCGGAGTTGCGCAGGTTTATCCGGGACATTTTCCGGGAGGTTGTGAAGGACCCGGTGCAGGACCTACCGGCATTAATGAGTATCCGGCAGTGCTGCAAGCAAAAAGGAATCTCCCGCGATATGGTTAAAACCTCAATTGACAGAGGGGAACTGAAACTCTCTGTCATTGGAGGAAAAACAGGGATTAAACGAAACGACTTTTTAAACTGGATCAATAAAACCAAATAACACATAGAAGAGGGGTAGCAAAATGCGACATCCCTACCTCTGGAGGTAGAAGCAAAAGGCGGTTTTTTTGAAAATTGTAAATTTTGACTTCGGATATTTTGGAAAAAGGTTTTGAAAATCGTGGGGTACCCCATGGGTGTTTGTAACAGATGTTACACTTATTGCTGAATACAGGCGATTTAAAAGAGACTAATTCTTTGTGGACAGATAACCCCGTTATAATGAAATCATCGGGCTGAGGAGTTATTTGGTGGGTAGATCGGGATTCTGTTGGTGCATTGGCTCAGTTGAATCAGAATAGTTGTTTAGAATGGTTCTAAGCAGGGGCTCGGAGTTGATGAAAGGGTGTATCTGTCTTACTTTTGCCTGAGTAGTAGTGGCGAGAAAGGTGGTCGGCACCCCCGTTCGTGCCCTATATACCCCGCCTACCTGGCGAATTTCTACAATCATTGACACGTTTCCGGGCACGCGTTGCCATCACCCGTGCACTCGATTCCTTTTATCCGGTCTCTCATGCAGTTGTTTAGCTCTTTCCCTGCCTCCACGGGTTTAAACAGGCTGATTCCTTGCGTTGTGGTCCTGTCATGATGTCATTAGAACGGCAGAGTAAGTAGATTAAGTGGTACTGTTGATTTGGTGATAGTAATGTGATTGAATCAGGGCAATTTTAACACTTCTGTCTTATATCTTTTGTTATGGTTAAGTGAATAGGGTGTTATATCTCTGTATATTAATCAGATACATCGTTTTTAAATGTCTATTTAACCATAATGTGCTATTTTGACCAGAATCCGCAAAAGAATATGGAAGAGACAAACTAAACAAATATTAACCGTTTGGCTTTGTTTTGTCCGTTGAAGAATCGCATTTTTGCGGAATATTCCGTTAGTTTATCTAATGGAGTTGGAGAACATTTAGATAGTTGTCTAATTGTCTAAATGTATCCAGATCAAGATAAAAAGAAACCCGCTGATAATCAGAATATTTTTCACCCTCAACTTTGGTTCCTGTTACAATTTAGTGCAGTTTATAAATTGCAACAAGGGACTATTCGTTTAAAGAAACCAATATATTCAGTATTTTAACCAATATATTCAGTATTTTAGTCATAATTAACATTATCCCGGTTAATTATAAGATGAAGATGGCACCTTTTTGTTTTCGGCCAGCAATTCTTCCAGCAGATTAATTTGTACGACCATCTTTTGTACGGCAATGCATTGATCAATAATGTAATAGGTGTCGAAAGAACCGTTGGCGACCGATTGGATGGACTCAATTCTGCCATTTATTTCATTGGTCAGCTCGGCGATCCTTTTTGTTATATCGAGGTTCATATCTTAAATTTAGTAATGCCAGGCGACTTCGATTTAAGTCACCTGGCGGGTTTAAGGATTAAAAGGGAGAGGCAGATTAATTTTCGGCCAGCTCCTTGGCGGCAAGATCATGGTCGGCAAACTCTTTGGCAATTTTCTTTTTATCGAGCCCAATTAGTTCGGCCAGAAGGGCCCACTCATTTACGAGGACATTTGCTTGTTCGGCCAATTCTTGGATCCGGGGCCAGTTTTTGTTATCAGATTTCAGGATGCTTAAAACTTCGGCTTCCTTTTGATCGATTTGCTCCTGCAGATCATACGATTTAGATTCCATGTACTGACGAATTTTTGATTTGTAACTCATGATAATTGTTTTTAAGTGATTGATAATTAAATATATACTAAAAAGGTCGATCATCTATGTTTTTTTCGCCGGGCTCGGTGGTTCTGTTTGGATCGTGATATTTGCCGACAAGCCGTGGCTCATCTTCATTCCACATCTTGTTTATTTCCCGGTTACAGTTCACGGTGAAATTCATGGTACCGATATTCCTGCCTTTAGCAACGATGATATCAGCTTTTCCGCTCATGTCTACTTCCCTTCCGTCTCCCTTTTTCAAGTAGGTAATACCTTCTATTTCGGGGATCCAGAGAAGGATTACGGTGTCCGAGGCTTCTTCGATCTGGCCACTGGCGCGTAACCGATTCATTGTGGGTACATGATCGTCTGCCCGTCGTAATTGGGAGAGAAGTACGACGACTATATTCAGCTCTTTGGCAAGGTTCTTCAGTATCCTGGCATTTTGCCCCACTTCCTCTTCTCTGCCTTGGGACTTGTCGCCTGTTATTAGCTGCAGATAGTCGATCACAACCTCCTCAATCCCATATTTCAGGACCATCTTCCGAATACTGGCGCATATCTTGCTGATGTTACTTGAGCATTTATCATCGAAATACATCGGTATTCCTTGCAACCTGGTAATACCGGAGTCCACTTGTGTCAGTTCTTCTGAGAATATCTTCTGGTAAAGGATCCTTTTTGAACTTATACCTGTCTCTGCTGCCAATATTCTGGCACACAACTGCATGGAGTTCATTTCAAGCGAGTAGTAAGCTGTTGGATGGTTGTTTTTGGCCGCATAAGCTGAAATATTGATGGCCAGGGTCGTTTTTCCGTGAGACGTTTCGGCAGCGATAAGTACTAAGTCAGACAATTGTAGGCCATAAGAGAATTCGTCGAGTTTTCTCAGTCCGGTAAGGAGTCCGGTATTGGATTCATTTTTGAAGTTTTCATCCATCTTGACTGAAATATCCAGAGCAACCTGGTCAAATGAACGAACATAGTTCTCTTCGTCCGAAAGGATCTTCATGAATATCGACTGGGCAGATTCAATACTTTCCTGTAGTTCTGTACTCTCATCGAATGAACTTGACATCAGTTCGTGTGACATCCGGATCATCTCCCTACGGAAATACTTCTCCTTTATAATCAGGATATGCTGAGAGATATGAAAAGCTGAGGCTACCATTGAAGTACACTGGGTGATATACAGTGGCCCCCCAATCTCCTCCAGGAGTCCTTTTTCTTTAAGCCTCATGGTTACTGTGAGAAGGTCAATCTTCCGGGACTGCCGGGTCATTTCCTGAATTGTCTCACAAATCTTCTTGTGTTCTTCCTTGTAGAAGTATTCCGGATTGATCGGGTTGTTCAGGTAACAATCTGATTCAAGCATAAAGGTTCCGATTACTGCCTGTTCTACTTCGGTGGCCTGGGGAAAAACTTTCCCCCCAAAGTCGTAGAGTTGTATTTGTTGTCTTAGTTTCATTAGTAATTTACTTGAACGGTTTTAGGGCTTTGTTCCGGCTTAGGATTAATCTTTGGCTCAATAATTCCAGCATAATTTGAGGCCATTGATTTCTCGATAATTTCAATAGCAATTTCAGGGCGATTGCCTGAATATTTGACAAGATTCTTATAAAGAGCAAAAACTGATCTTTGAGCCTTGTAAGATTCCTTCCTTTCACGTTTGTAACGAAGCCAAGTCAGGAGAATATCTGAGTATTTAGAATCTATTTCGAGCCCTTTAACCATCTCTTTATCCTTATCCTTATCTTTATCCTTATCCATAGCTCCCTGTAAGGGGCTTGTAAGGACCTTCTTTTTAGGATTAAGATTATACTTCCGAAGAAGGGTTAATACAGAATTATGAGCTCTGTTTAATTCATTGAGTGCTCCATATTGAAACTCAATAAAAGAAGGAATGAACCATCTTGAACCTTTATCAAATTCGATTATTCGCTTCTCATCGCTGTTGAAAAACCTCAAGGCATCTTCACGGTTTACCGGCATATCCTTTCCGATATACAATTGAGCAACCTCAAAGTCAACAATCCATATTCCGGCATGGTCACACTCATGGTATAAGTAGTCCCAAAGGAGCTTATAAGCCCCTTGTAAGCCCCTTATAAAAGGCTTTTTGTACTTGTTTGTATCTGTGAATCTCTTTGACATGGCTACGCGTTTTGGGGTTGTTTCAGGAATTTACCGATGAAATATAACTGCCCTCTTCCGGTAACCTTTGGCGTGGTGCTCACAAGGATTGTTCCGTCTGGCTTATTGATGGCGGTTTTCTTTAATTCAAACAGACCCATCTCCATGCTAATTTGCGAGGGGGTGTTATAATATTCCCCTCTGGTTCCCAGGTAATTATGGTCCCGGAGCCAGGCAAAAAGGCGGTTTTGCCCCATGTTGATTCCGTTCTGAGAAAGTAGCTTCGCAAGTTCCGCCACAAGTATTGACCTTCTGGAGGTTTCGAGCGACCGGGCAAATAGAACCCTGGGTTCTGCTTCTTTTAGCTCCTTTGCCTGCACTTCTGTTATTTCCAGAAGCCTGTCTTTCTCTTCCTCTGAGCTCAGAAGCATCCTGGCAAGGTCCTTCACTGAAATTGAATCCAACTTTGTGTAACCTGACTTCAAAAGTTCTTCGACCCGGTCATATACCCAAAGTTCGAAACGTGGATCCAGCCATCCGGCAAACTTTAGGGCAAGTTTTTGGTGCGCCCAGGTACCTTGTGTTATGGGATTTCCCATTTCACTCGAAAAATTACCTTTTACAATCTTAAGTGTTCCGTCAATCGTTGGAACACTTTCTTCAAGCGCTTGAATGAATCGCTGGGTTTGCTTAGTTTTTAAAAAACTATGCGGTTCTTTCCCAAAAGGTTTGGCCATCTCGGTCAGGTTGACCATTACGTCACCATTGTTCCGTCTGGCTTATTGATGG
>JAMDDG010000274.1 GCA_023488865.1 Bacteroidota bacterium
ATAGCGAACATCAAGAGTAAACATCAAAACATCAACTCCGGCGCCCAATTGGTAATCCCAGACTGAATTGTTGAAGTTGTAAGAGAAATTTTTACTGCTGTCATATCCGGTAGGGAAAGAAATAGCCGGCCCGGTAAATGCACGGATCGAAGCAACCTTAAGATCGAGCACTTTAAGACCCAGTAATACCGGTACCTGGATGGACTTCATCTTAATAGCATCAGTAGATGCACTTGTGGAGTAACCTCCGTTTTTGACAACATACAAGAATTCAGGCTGGAGATAAAATTTTTTACCACCGAATCGCCCGAAAGCGCCAAAATTGTATCCTCCTTGTATATCCGGTTTGAAAGTGCTAAAATCAGAAGCGAGCTTTGAAGTATTGTACCCCGCTTTTATTCCAAGGTCAAAAGTCGAAGCAAATGTTACCATCGCCAATACAAGCAACGATAATGTCATCAGTGTCTTTTTCATAACGATAAATTTTGCTTAATGTTTATTTCAAATTTACAATAAAAAATTTAGAAACTATGTATACTCCGGATGCAGTACCTATAATTGTTGTTCCAACAGACTTTAATCTTTATCAAACTCAGTGTGATCACATGAATCAAAGTTCCCTTTAATTTTAGCATAAAGCAGAACGTTGGATGTGCTGCTTATGACAATTTTCCCATTGGTAAGAATCACACTGTCAAGATCCGATTGTAGTATACCATTCATTAATAAGGCAAGGTTTAAGTTAATCAGACTTGTATAATTATTGACCGCATTTAAGGTAGTCCCTCCTTCGGCTTCTGCTTTAAACTCAATATCTTCATTTACAACAACCTTGATAGGTATTACAACTCCGGAGGCATTTGTATAAGTGCCTGATAAATAAAATACAGGGGATGTACCTGCATCAGCTTTTAAAGCTTTTATCTCAAGCGATATTTCATCATAAACACCAGGTTGAAGGTTGATTTCGCCAACAACTGAATTAACATTGAACAGGTCAACTTTTTTTGCCCCTTTCCATTCATAATCAATACTGGCGGAGTCATGGGAGTCTTCTCCCTCTTTCTTTTCAGCCTCAAAATCAATTTTGGAAACATTTATAAAGCAAGTATCCCATGCGAAACTAGGGGCGGCGAGGGATGCTGACTTGAGAACTGAAAAGGTGCTATTGGTTGCCTGGGCCTTAATCCTGAGTGTGGAGGAACTACTGGATGTATCTTTTTTACAAGATGCAAACATCATGACTGAGATTACTACTAATACCGTTAAAATTTTATACTTTTTCATTTCATTTAATTTTACAATGTGAATAAATTTTTACAACAGGACAAAGTTCGATACTTTGGTTCCTGATAGTGTTACATAAACATTTAAATTACTTACATCATTCACATGTTTTCGGGTGAATGTTGTTTATAGAACCGTCTTAAGTCCTGATAAGTAAAGGGAACAAAACTCTCGCATGGCTACCTACACTTCATAGTTTTAATTTTTAAGGTATCAAAATATAAAGTCAAATATATTTCGACTTTTGTCTATGAAAAAGCAAATTCAACAAAAGGATGGATTAAATCAACCAAATGTTGTTTTCCTTCAATGATTAATTGATTGCCAAATGGAGGTGAAAAACTTTAATCCAGCTATAACAGGTTAACAAATCACGGTAGTGAAATTTTATTACGGTTTTTCTGAAGAATGAAAAAAGAGATCGTCAGGACAATATTAAAGCTTTCGCTCTTTGCTGATCTGTTGATAAGCTTCGTTAACTTTTTTAAATTTTTCATTGGCAGCTTGCTGTATTTCTTCCCCTAAATAACTTACCTTATCAGGATGATACTTGACGGCCATCTTCCGGTAGGCTTTTTTTACCTCGTCGTCTGAAGCTGTCGGTTGAAGTTCCAGTACATCGTATGCCCAGTCGGTTTTTGGGATCAACATGGCTTCGATGGAAGTATAATCGCTACCAATCCATTTTCCAAACATGACTTAAATCGATTTTAAAATTTGATCAATTTTTATAATTTGAGGGATAATCATCTGATTATCATTGTTTTTTATCACAAAATCGGACAACTTCATTTTTTCGGTGTCTTTCATTTGATTCTGCATACGCTGTATTATTGCCGCCAAAGTAAAGTGGTCTCTTTTCATTACCCGTTCGATACGCTCCTTTTCATCGGCAATTACCAAAATAGTGTAATCAAAGATATAAGAACTGCCTGTCTCAAAGAGAATGGCAGCTTCATACAGTACGTAAGGATGATTGGTTTTTTGTGCTTTCCATTTTTCAAATTCCTGATGTACAGCAGGATGAATAAGATTATTTACTTTATCAAGAAGAAAGCGGTCATTGAAAATGGTTGTTGCTAATTTTTTACGGTTGAGCAATCCATCTTCGGTATATATTTCGGGGCCGAAAAGATCAATCAAACTTACTTTGATATGAGGATCCTCATTCTGAAGCTTTCTGGCAACAATGTCCGCTTGAAAAACAGGTATTCCCAGCACACCGAATATTTTGCATACTGTCGATTTCCCGCTTCCGATACCACCTGTTATGCCTATGGTCAACATGATCTTCTATTTTTCATGTTCCAAAATGTATTCTACTTCTTTTGGAGAGTAACTCACAGAAATAACATTATTTGCGTGACTTTCAAACACCACGGACAACTTGGGCTCTTTAAGTGAAATTTTGTCATAATTGATAAATGCGCGGAAAGTGTTATAATCCAGGTTTTTGTACTTACTTAGTCCGATACGGCAGGATACTTTTACACTGCCCGGAAAAATTTTCAAAGAAACATCCGAAGGTTTGTTGAGGACCTGAATCGGGACTTCAAAGCTCACTTCTGTATTTTGTTCAACCGGGATAGCTAAATTAACTTCATTAACTTCGAATTTTAATCCCGGAATTGGCTGAAGGGTCACGTCTTCCCCCAAAGATCGGGATAATTTAGTGTATTTGTGAAAGCTTGTTGATACAAATTTTAAGGTGTCCAGAATATTCGCCGGTCCACTTACCAGGATAGACCCAGGTCGTGTAATTGGTTCATTGTTAAGTGAATATTGATTTTCGAAACTGAGCTTTAAATTGGGTTTGACCCGAATTTTCTTTGATATAATTCGACTAAAATTGAATACCAGTGAATCCGGTTTAATGGATAAAATTTTAATCTCACTGCTAATCTGTTTTTCAATTTCTTCTTTATAATTTTCAGTATAGATGACATACCGATTTTTGCTCATTCCTCCCATCTCATTGTCAACCAGCTCATTCACATTAAGTAAAATGGGTGAGAACGCGAGACTAAGTTTGTAACTTAGCAAGGTGTAACCATAGGCATCTACCATTAAATCAAATTGATGGGGTAAAGGGCCGGAGAGTTGCCTGTCCTTGGGGAAATCGGCATAATTGACGGGAACACTGATCTTGCTGGTGTAATGCTTTTCCAAACTATTTAATAACCAGAGAAATGAAGACAAAGCCAGGCATACCAAAAAAACAAAGGCTTTGCGGTAACTAAAGTTTTTGACTTTGCTTTTCAGATACAGAAAAATCTTTTTTACCCTGATATACTTCATTTAGAAAAAAATGGCCGGATAACCGGCCCTTTTTTATTTTGCTGCCGGTGCATCCGACATATCTTTAAGAACCACACTTTTATCAACTTTTAATTTGATGTTTGGGGCTACTTCAAGATAGATAATCTGATCCCGAATCTCGTCAATTCTACCGTAAATACCACCTGTTGTAACTACTTTGTCCCCCTTTTGCAGGGCATCCCTAAATTTTTGCGTCTCTTTTTGACGTTTCATCTGCGGACGAATCATAAAAAAATAGAACACAACAATGATTAAAACAAGGGGTAAAAACATTCCCAACACACCTTGCTGCTGTTGTTGGGCAATAACAAAAAGTAATGTACTCATTTTTAATTATTTAAATTCAGATTAAAATTTTTATTTTCAACAAAAGCGCCAATCGTCAATGTTTTGGCCTCGCCGGCGGAGGTTTCAATGCTTATTGTCTTTATTTGATTTCCCCATTCCCCTTCCGTATGAAAAATTACTTCAATGGCGGAAGTCGCTTGATTTTCTATCTCTTCTTTGTCGTACTGAACAGACAAACATCCGCAGGCAGGTTCCACCTTAGTCAATCGAAATGGAGCCCCTCCACTGTTCTTAAACTGAAACGAATAAGCGACTATCTCACCCTCCTTTAAAGTACCGAAATTATGAATTTCTTTGGTAAATTCAATTATGCCCGGGTTCTTTTTTTTTTCAAAACCTGATGG
>JAMDDG010000001.1 GCA_023488865.1 Bacteroidota bacterium
ATAACGCCGTACTCTGATGCTAATGAAAGGAAACTGAATTCTTATATGGGACGGATTAATTATGTTTTTGCTGATAAGTATTTAATTACCGCGACATACCGTGCCGATGGATCTTCCGTTTTTGGGAAGAATAATAAATGGGGATATTTCCCTTCCGCATCTGCTGCTTGGAATGCTTATAAAGAGAGTTTTATTCAAGAACTTAATTTGTTTTCAAACCTTAAAGTTCGTGCCAGCTGGGGAGTAACTGGAAATCAGGCCATTAACCCGTATCAAACATTGGCACAGATAAGCTCTGGTGGTAATTACCCATACAATGGTAGTGAAGTAACCGATTTAGGTTTTTATATTTCTTCCGCATCTAACCCAAATCTTAAATGGGAGAGTACTACACAAACCGACTTTGGATTAGATGTTGGGTTGCTTCGCGGAAGGCTGACATTTACCGGAGATTATTACAAAAAAACCACAAAAGATCTGCTTTTGCTGCGTACCTTACCCGGATATACCGGATTAAACACGGTTATGGACAACGTGGGTTCAATGGAGAATAAAGGATTAGAACTTGGTATTGGTGGGGATCCTTTTATCGGGGCATTTAAATGGAACACAGGATTTAATATTTCGGGAAACAGAAGTAAGGTACTGAATTTAGGGAAAACGGACCCCCTTACCTATACTACAACAAAAGGTGGCTATGGCGTAAATAATCCCTTCATGTATCTGAAAACAGGAGAGCCTTTCGGACAAATTTACGGGTATGGTTATGAAGGGACATGGAGGCAAACAGAAGCCACACAGGCTGCCGCATTTGGACAGCTGCCGGGAGATCCAAAATATACCGATACCAATAAAGATGGTAAAGTAGATATTAAGGATTTAAAAGTAATTGGCAATGCTTTCCCAAAATATATTATTGGCTGGACCAACAATTTTTCCTATAAAAATTTTCAACTTGATTTTTTAATCCAGGGAACTCAAGGCAATGATATTTTTAACCAGGGAAGAATTCGGTTAGAGGCACCTGGAGAAGGGACTAGTTCAAATCTTTTGAATAGGTGGACCCCTCAAAATCAAAATACGGATGTTCCGGCATTTACAGATCAACGCACCCGCGAACAGGCCAATTTGACAGGCAAAATTTTAATTGGCAATGATCAACGGATTGGCCGCTGGGTAGAGGATGGTTCTTATGTTCGGTTGAAAAATATTACTTTCAGCTATACTTTCCCTAAATCTATTACAGACAGAATTAATTTAGCGAACCTAAAGGTTTATGTTAGTGGCACAAATCTGATAACTATAACAAAATATAGCGGGTATGATCCTGAAGTAAGTTCATTCAATGGCAATGATGCACAAATTGGTGTGGATTTTAGTAATTACCCTCCAGCTAAGATGTTTACTTTTGGTTTTAATGTAACATTCTAAAATATATAATATGAAAAGCAATAAATTCTATTTAAAAAATATATATTTTTCACTTATTGCAAGTTCTATTCTTGTAATGTCGTGTCAAAAACTAGATGAGACGCCTATTAGTTTCGTATCTCCCGGCGAATTTTACAAATCACAGGCACAAATTGAAGCAGCATTTGCCTCTTCAATGTATAAATTATGGTCTTACTGGGGAGGCTATGGTTATTCAGGTCAAAATTGTTTTAATAACGATGACCAGCGATATGGAGGGAATCTTGTAATCGCGAATAACTTTGGGAAGATTTTATGGAAAGCCCATTACGCTGCTTTATTAAATATTAATAGCGCTATTGGGGGTATGAAGAAAGGTAATTTGCAGGGTGTTCCCCCGGCTACTGTTGATTTATTGATGGGGCAGGCCAAATTTTTACGTGCTTATAATTATTTTATGCTTGTAAGAATGTTTGGTGATTTGCCATTGCTTACTGAAGATATCCCTGATCCGGCCGTAGCAAAAATTGGCCGATCGCCAATTGCTGATGTTTATAAATTAATTGTGAGTGATTTTACCGAAGCCATTGCCAAACTACCTGCTACCTGGCCTACTGCACAAAGAGGAAGACCGACCAGGGATGCTGCAAAAGGCTTATTGGCAAAAGTCTATCTTACAATGGCCACAGCTCCTTTAAATGATGTAAGCAATTATGCAAAAGCGGCTGATCTTGCCAAACAGGTTATACAAAGCGGAGTTTATTCACTGGTGCCGGATATTGCAAATGTATTTAGTACTGCTACAAAATATGGCCCGGAAATGATGTGGAGCTTTAATTCAAATTATCAGGCAATCAATACAGATGCACAAATCTGGAGGCCTGCATCTTTGGGCGGCTGGGGCGATTTTAGCGTACAGCCGGAATGGGAGCAACAATATCCGGAAGGGCCCAGAAAAGATGCTTATATACTTACTTCAGCAAATGGTAATTATTATACTAGTCCAGCATATGGCTATCCAAACAGACCAACGGTTAAAAAATTCATGTACGATACACCACAGGATTTTAAAACTTACTCTTCTATTATGAATATGCCAATCCTTCGCTTTGCTGATGTTCTATTAATTTTTGCCGAAGCTGATAACATGGCCAACGGGGGTCCTACACAGGCGGCAGTTGATGCAATTAATAAAGTGATTGACCGTGCAAATGGCTATAAAAATAACACATTGCACCCCGAGCTTACAACTAATATGTCAAAAGGAAATTTTGATACTGCGGTAATTGAAGAAAGGAACCAGGAATTATGTTTTGAAATGGATCGCTGGTTCGATCTTGTAAGGAAAAGAATTTTATTTCAAAAAAGTATTCCATCCATTCAACAAAATTTCACTGACGATGATTATTTGTTTCCCATCCCGGATGATGATATACAGCTAAATCCTTTGATTAAACAAAATCCAGGCTACGTTGTAGTTAAATAGAAAGTCTCTCGATAAAGTAAACCCTAAATATAAAGCCCTTAAAGAAAGGGCTTTATATTTAAATGTGTTGTCATGTTTGATCGTGGCTATAAAATAATCAAACATGTAACCATCATGAGCATTTACTCGCCAAAGAACATGAAAATTGATGGGTGCACCTCCTGGATAATCACAAAATAAGTGAAGGGAATCTCTTATGAAAAAGTTATTTATTTATAATTTGGCCGCTTTGTTGTTTTGCGGACACTTTGCCCAAGCTATTGATGTAAAAGGATTTGAAAAATATTTTAAGTTTCTGCCTCAGCCCCATAAAATCGAACTATTAGGCGGTAAAGGAATTTCTATAACTTCTCTACGTTCAATTTATTTGCAAGGGACCTCCAGACCGGTCTTGTATGGTTTCTTAAAGTCTTTGCCACTTTCAGAGAAAGCAGGACAGGGTATTTTAACTTTAGAAATATCGATCAATAGTGATATTCCAGAGTCTCCGGAAGGTTACAAATTGGAGGCAAAAGATGGGCAGATAACTATTCAGGGGAGATGTGAAGCTGGATTATTCTATGGTTGTCAAACCTTATTACAATTATTGGACGATGCACGGGACCAGGATATAAATATTCCTCCATGCAGGATCACCGATTATCCGGATATTGCTTATCGTGCCATTCATATAGATTTAAAGCATCATCTCGATGTTGGTCGTTATTATTATGATATGATTGATCGTCTGGCAAGGATAAAAATAAATGCTATTATCGTTGAGTTTGAAGATAAACTTCGCTATCGGAAAGCTAAATCAGTGGGATCTGGTGATGCCATTTCTATTGAAGAGTTTGCCGCAATTAGCCGTTATGCACATGAACGAAATATTGAGATCAGTCCGCTGGTACAAGGCCTGGGACATGCTTCATTTATTTTAAAGAATAATGAATATAAAGAACTTCGTGATAATCCTGATTCCGATTGGTCATTTGATGCGCTTAATCCCAAAACCTATGAATTACAGTTTTCATTGTATGAAGATGCAATTGCAGCTACTCCTTATGGAAAATATCTGCATGTGGGGGGCGATGAAGTTGGAAATTTAGGCCAGTCAGAATTGTCGAAAAAATCGGGCCTGACACCCATTCAGTTGCAAATGCAATGGTTGAATAAAGTTAGCGAGTTTGCCCGTCTGCATCATCGCATTCCTATTTTTTGGGATGACATGCTGTTCAAGCTCGCGGGTCTTTATCAAACGACCTGGGATCCTGAGGTCCCGGTTGAACAAGTAAAAAAAATATGGCAGGAAAACGCATCCCGTTTAGCAGACAATATCAACCTTTTTCCTAAAGAATGTATATACATGCGGTGGGATTATGATCATCCTGAAATTCTTGGTAATCTGAAAGCCATTGATT
>JAMDDG010000403.1 GCA_023488865.1 Bacteroidota bacterium
CGATGGGAATATAAAAAACAGCCATGAGCATCCCTTTTCCTTTCAAAATATTCATGTTTCCATATAGGTAATCTATCCTGAAATTGTTTTGGTAAAAACCTTGCAGGTAATATTCTTTGCCGGGCAAAGAAAGATCAACCCCGACACTCGTATTCCAGGGCAACTTAATTTCAGTGAACAACGAGGCAGTGAATGAGTTTCCGCTGTTTTTTATATTCCCATCGGAAACCGATTTGGAATAAAAATGAAAGAATGGATTAAGTTTGATGATTTTGAACAGGGTAAATGTAGCGTGAAGTTGAAACCCTTTGCTTTCGCTTTGGGCAATATTATCCATCTGGGTAAATTTGGAATTGCCGGATAACAGGATTCTCTTGCCGATGATGTTTCGCGACCAGCTGTAATAGAGGGAGGGAGAAAGGTAGAAACTGTTCTTTTTGAATAAATACCTAATTTCTATGTTGTTGTTGATTGCCGGTTTAAGGGTGGGATTTCCTGAATTTGAGTTCAGCGAATCTTGCCGATAGACAAATGGATTTAGGAGTTCTATCTCCGGTCTTGTAAGTTTCTTGCGGTAATTGAGCTGGAAGTTGGAAGCTCCATTTTGGGACCAGGAAATCCCGAATCCCGGCACAAAATGAAAGTAGTTGTTGTTAATCTCCTTGTTAATTAAGGTATGGGTGTTCTCCATCCTAATTCCCGAATAGAAACTCAGCTTGTTAAATTTGCAGGTAAGGCTGGTGTAAACCGAATTCCGGTCTTCTGCGAAGATAAATTCCTCTGACAATTTGTTTTGAGTGAAGTAATTTCTAAAATCCCTTCTGTAAAAGTTGTATCCGGCCTCAACTGACAGTGATTTAAAAAGTAAGGTGGAAAAATCAATTTTATAATTGTAGGAGTTTTTATTAAACCTTTCCTGCCTTGAGGATTGCGATAGATAATCGAGACTTAAATCGTCTTTGAAAAAGGTGTAAAAGAAATCAACCTGGTTATCCAATCTGTAATTGTAATAATTAAAGTCTGTGGTGATTCTGGTCGAAGGGTCTTTGAAGTTATGTTCGTAATAAACTGAATAGTTTTGCATTACGACTTTCCCGGTAGGAAAATAGGAGGAAGAAAAAGAGCGGTTGACACCTTGTTCGGAGAGATCAGTATTTGAAACCCCATTTTTATTCATATCAATAGTCTTGTAGTCGCCTGTAAAATTCAGGGTATTGTTTCCGTTGATAAAATAGTCGCCACCAAACTGAAAAAAGTGCCCGTTTTCTTTGTTCTTCAATTGTTTACTTTCTTTTTCGTACGAATAAGTATTATTGTTCCGCTGCTCCGAAGTTTCGAAAAGATGGTTTCTCAAATAGTAGGAATAATTGCCGAAGAGCCTGATGTTTTTCATTCCGTATTGCAGTTGGGCAAAAGATTCGTTGTGCCTGGTCCCGTAATAGTTAAGGTCAAGATCGACCGAAAATCCTTTTGGCGGTTTTCTTTTCAATACAATATTGATAGCTCCGGTATATTCTGAATCATATTTCGAAGAGGGTGTATGGATGATTTCGATTTTATCAATTTCATCTGGTTTGATAGTGATAAGGTTAACGCCACCTTCTCTCTCGATGCCATTGATTAAAAGCAGCACATTTTCCTTTCCAAGGATGGTAACGGAATTGTTCAACCTGTCCACTTTTAGTCCGGGAATTTTGGCTAACACCTCCAGGGCGTTAGCAGAGGATTTCAGCGTAGAGGTATCGGGGACAACCACTTCCTTGTTGATAAATATTTGTGTAGACCCCCGATCGCCTTTGACCGTAATGTCTTCAAGCTTGATATCCGCAGGAGTCAAAGCGGTGCTTTCAGGAGACAACATTTGATGGTTTTTACCAACCTCAATTTTGACGCTCTTTCTTTGGTATCCAATGCACGAAATTTTCAAAAGATATTGATTGTATGGAATTTTTGAGATGGAAAAACTCCCTTTCTCGTTGGTTACCGTTGCCGCAGCCATTACAGAATCAGTGAATGAATACAAAATGACATTTGCAAAAGCGATACCTTCTTTGGTCTCCTGGTCAATTATCGTTCCTGAAACTTTGCCACCCTGATCGTTTTGCGAGAACAGGGATACAGTTTGCGTCAAAAATAAACAAATGAGAAATATTGCTTTATGGTTCATGGTTCATTTGAATCGCCAAATTAGCTAATCGGTATAAACACGTTCAGTTTTTTTATGATTTGGACATAAAGGCTCTGGATAGTCGTTAGGTTTCCATATGCTTGGCTATTAATCGGAAATAAATAGGAAAGGTAACCAAATGTTTATTTTTAAGCAAAATAAAATCTGAAAAACAATTCTGTGCATCTCTCTCCCGTTGACTTTATTTAATGATTTTCATCGCTGAACAACTTGTCCGAAATAAACCTAACGGGATACCAGGCGGCTAAAAACCCAATCAGGGATACGGAGATAACCACCAGCAAGATATCGGTAGTTACAATTTTCATGGGGTAGGCATCCACGATAAAGGAGGATGTTCCGCCAGAAAGTTTTACTAATCCGTAGGAGATTTGAGCCTGGCAAAGCGCCAGTCCGGCCAGGGTTCCGATGATGGCCCCCAGGAAGGAGATGAGCCATCCCTCAAAAAGGAAGATATTCCGGATGGTACGTTTGTCGGCGCCCATGCTGCGCAGGATGGCAATATCCTCTTTCTTGTCGAGGATCAGCATGGTGAGGGATCCAACGATGTTAAAGGAGGCAATCACCAGGATCAGGATGAGGATCAGGTAGGTGGCGTATTTTTCGCCTAACATCGTTTTGTATAGGTAGTCGTGCTGCTGGTAGCGGTTTTTGATTTCGAAGCCGTTTCCCAACAGGGAGGAGATGGCAGCTTTCGTTTTTTTCTCCGAAGCGCCCTCTTTTAATTTTAGCTCGACGGCGCTTACTTTGTCGGGCATCTCAAATATTTCCCGTGCAAACGCGAGGGGGACGATCACATATTTGGTATCAAGTTCCTGCTGGATGGAGAAGATCCCGGAAGGGTAGATCAGTTTCTGGTTAAAATTCCCGGTAGGCAATAGCGCTGATTCCCTCCCTTTTTTGGGTACATAGACACTAATTGGATCCATCTGCTTGATCCCGACAGCCAGGTTGTAAGCAATTCCTTCACCAAGTACCGCATAGTTGTTCGATGCGTCCTTCAACCTGAATTCGCCTTCGGTAATCATGGAATCGATGCCCGAAAATTTCAGGTACTCCTCGCTGACGCCTTTGATGGTGGCAAAAACCTGGCGGTCGCCGTAGCGCAAAAGTGCATTGTCTTCCACTATTTCGGCATAATAGGCCACATCCGGCATGCGGCGAAGTTCGTCAAAGGCTGGGCCGGTGGTTGAAAAGCTTTTTCCCTCTTTGACGGTAATGCGCAGCTCCGGATCAAAAGAGGAGAAGAGGGATTTGATCAGCGAATCGAAACCGTTGAACCCCGACAAGCCCACAATCAACCCCAGGGTGCCAATCGTCAGTCCGACCACAGAAATGGCCGAGATCAGGTTGATCATGTTGGTCTTTTTCCGGGAAAAGAGGTATCGTTTGGCTATGTAGAAAGAAAAATTCAAGGGCTTAAATAAATGACATTAACTCATAACTTTATTTCCAGGCACTTACCATCAGTCCGGTTCCTGTTTTATTTGGCGTCTTCACGTCCAGACAATTCAACAACGCGCAGAACGGAAACAGCACAAGGTAATAAAATGGCAGGATAAGGTAAAAGATTTTGGAAAACCCCAGCATTTGGATGGGATATTTCATCGACAACTTCCAGGCTACTGAGCCATATTTCCCGTAGGTATAGATAACCTCGACCTTCGAAAATCCGGCTTTCAATAATTTGGAGGTAAGCTCCTCCTTGTTGTAACCGTCCCTGACGTGCTCTTCAATAAACCCGTGAACGCCTTCCTCTTCGTGGTGATCGGCGTCTGAACCTCCCAGGTCGGAAGGGGTTGAGATCAGTAACAGTCCGCCGGGCTGTAATGATGCGCTAAAGTTGGCAAATACCTGCTCATCTTCCAGAATATGCTCCATCACATCGACCGAGAGGATCAGGTTGTAACGACCAGCGGCTTTGTATTGGGTGAGATCGGCCACTTCGAACGAGACCAACTTTTCTTTCCCGATCTGCTGGAAGAAGCGGTTGCAGTCGTCGATCTGCTCCTGCTTGACATCAACGCCTAAGATTTTGGCATCCGGAAAGAGGCGGGAGATGCGGTAACAATATTGGCCAAAGCCGGAGCCGGCATCCAGGATGATTGGTTTCGCGGTAGCGGATTCGTTTTTAAATTTTTTCAGCGCTTTTTTGACATGCCAAGCCCTCAGTAACAACAGATCTAACAATTGGTAGAACCGTTTGCGCAGAAAAGGGGAGCGGTTAAACACGTTTCCCAGCTGGCGTTTGATCGGGTCGTAT
>JAMDDG010000407.1 GCA_023488865.1 Bacteroidota bacterium
GTTTCCTTGCTATTAATAAAGAATTTGCTTTCCATTGGAGCTGTGTTATGAATGTTCAAAGATACAAATTGAGGTACAAACTCAAGCAAACTCAACACCATCTGCAAGTATTACGCCGATCTGCCGGACAAACGCACTGCCCTCAAGGCAGACGCAGCACAACCGGCCGGATAGATCGTTTGTTGTTTTTTAAAATGGATAAACCCGCTGGCCTTGGTTGTAAAAGGAGGGTGGCGGGTGTGGTGTTTTTTTTAAAGAGCGAGTTCTTTTTACTCTCTTATTATTTCTTTACTCAATGTCACTCAAACTTCATGAATAATACTGTTGCTGTTGTGCTATCTTTTCCAAAACATCATCAATGGTAGATTGAATTTCCGGCGGGATCCTAAGTTTCAGGTTTTCGTCATGAACATTATTGAGAAGTAAGGTTACATAATGTAAAACTGAATATTTTTCCTGAAGTTGCATTCCCAATTCCGGGTTTTGAAACAAGCGTAAAACCAGATTTTTTTGTTGTTGCACCAACAAATCAACTATAAATTCCTCCAGATTTTCTCCTTTTTTTTCTTTGAAGATGGCCATCATTCTGTTCTCCACATCATTGAAAACGCCATTCCAAATCTCAATAATGAGTTGGGATTCCCTAAAAACAATGTCATTGTCAAGATCACATGCCTTATTGATGTATTCTAATGCTTTCGCATTATGAGTATTGAATTGGTAATACATAACAGCCAAATTGCTTAAAGCATTAATATTACCTTTTTCTATGGCTAACAAATAATACTTTTCTGCTTCTGTGTAGTTTTCTTGATTACTAAATAAGATTGCCAAATTGTTTAAAGCTATAGTATTCCCGTTTTCTATGGCTAACAAAAAATACTTTTCGGCTTCTGTGTAGTTATGCAGTTTATTGTATAAGACGGCCAAATTGTTAGTATCAATATTTCCCTTTTCTATAGCTAATAAATAATACTTTTCTGCTTCAGTATATTTCTCCTGTGACTGGTACAGGTTTGCCAAATCAAATAATGCTTTAACAACTCCTTTTTCTATGGCTAGTAAATAACACCTTTCTGCTTCATCATGCTTTTTTTGAAGATTATTTAAGAGACCAAGAAGAAAAAATTTAATTCCATCCGCTTCGTTCTCAATTCTTGCTACTATTTCTACGGCTTTGGAGTAATTTTCAGCTTCGATATATTTATCAATTTTTTTGATAATACTTTCTGATTTTTCCGGCAGTTCAATCAAACAGTTATCTGATCCTTTGCATTTTATGCCTTCAGTTAGCTTAATTATATCGTCTCTTTCGGCCAAAGAAATGTACTTGCTCTGACTTAATGCCTTAGAGAAAACAAGTGCCTGGTTCCAGGTTGTTTTTCCGCTTTTTAAATTGGCAATGTGTTCAGTAGTCAGTCTTTTAAAATCAGTTGCATCGTACCAGTTTTCCAGAAAAATGCTCAACCACTTGGCCTTTCGTTTCTGCTCGGGGTTTCCCTGGGTAATAATGAGCCACATGTTAAAAAACCGTTCCGAAATGCGGTACAGATGTTGTTTCTTGTTGGTTTCAATTTTATCGACCAGGCCCTTTTCGACAAGGGTGTTTAAATTCGCCGAAATCAGTTTGCTTTCCATTCTGGCCTTCTTAACCAACTGTTTGGTCGTACAGGCTTCCCATATAAACGACATTTCCAGTACCGTTTTCCGGAGTTGTGAGGGCAATACGTTTAACCTTTCCTGAAACAAAGGACTGACATTGTCCATTGTTTTCCTGAGGTATTCGTAGGTGCTGGTTTCCGATTGCTGCAAAACAATCTGTATGAAGAATTGCAAAGTCCGGGGCAAACCGTCGGTCAAAAGCCGGATGTTCTCAATTTTTCCCGGATTATTTTTCACAAAATTCTTTAGTGCAGGGATTTCCAAGGAATCGCTCCAATGGGTAAGTAACAGATTAATTTCATCACGGCTCAATGCTTCGAGCCGGTGTCTTCTGAAGAATTCGTAAAAAGGCTTATCGTACCGCCAGAAATGCTCGTCCATCCGGGTGCTTCCGGCAATAATTTGAATATCATTGTAATTGATAAGCGTTTCCCTTAATAAATTTGCGTCCTCGTTAAGGTTTTCCACGATGCGGTCGAAATTATCCAGAAGCAATACAATCCTCCTTTTGTTCTTGGTGCAGGCTTCATGTATCAGGGTGTACAAATAGCGCGTGTATTCCTGATTGTCGTTGAAAGAAGCATAATCCCGGATAATGATTTCAGCATCGAATTGATGTTTTAACTCCTCCAAAACCTGCTCCCACAAATCGAACAATCGATAAATACCGGCCTGCTCTTCGGCTAAGTTAATTGCAATGAATTTCTTGTTGAGTTTTGGATTTTCAACCACTTCTATTTCAATGCGTTTAAGCAATGTCGATTTCCCACTCCCTCTGCGTCCCAAGATCAGTTCGTGCTGAAGCGGATCTTTTGGCTTTTTGTTTAGTATAGCATCAATGATAATTGAAAATTCAATTTTACGAATGATAAAATTGTTTTTTATCGATTGATAGTCGCTATTTGCTGCCTGGAAAACAGCAAGTTGATCTAAAAACCAGCTACTTGTTCTTTGCACGTTATTCATTGTAAATAGGGTTATTTCGTTTCCAATATGCTTTTAAAAAGGGTGAGATAAAAACGTAGTTTTGGCTACCTTCAGCATCTTCAACAAGGTAGCCATCCTGCTCAAGATCAGTTATTAAATCCATATAATCGCTTGCTTTTTCATGCTTTACGGCCTTGTCGTAAATTGCTTGGATATTAATAAAACCCAGATGAGCTATATGAATTAAAATCTCATTCACAAAATCAAAATCTGATTTGGGCATGTAATCTTTCAGTCGGTTTTTCCAGTCGGCAAAATGTTGATTGTCTTTTTCGACGTTTATAAATGCCTGGTCTATATCTGTTTCGGAAATTTTTGCATTCTTTCGCTTTCGTGCTGTTTTGTCTATCTCTCCCAACATAAGATTGATGAAATAGGGAGTATAGTAGTGTTGTATTTTTTGTAACAAATAGTTTTTCAGAGCAGTATCGTATTGTACACTTGCCTTGTTACAAGTAGCCCATTCGACATAATCCAACGCTTCTCCTCTTGTTAATGGATTGCAAATAGCTGTTATTAAGTCGTTTAAGCTTGATGTTCTTCCTTCGATATTTTTGACCACGTAATGGATACCTATTGAGCCCGCAAAAACAAATTTTAATTTTTTGGAATTACTTTGCCTCCAAGCTCTTAACTGATGAAGGATTGCGATTGCTTCCTCTTTCTTCCCGTTCTCGTTTAACTTGTGTAAAACTTCGGGCAATTCATCGAGTAATAAAACAATGGTTTCTGTGTTGCTATCCAATTCTTTGAAAATGGTATTAATTTCAAGCAGAAAATCAAGGTCTTGGTTCTCAAATTTTATTCCTGAAGTAGTAATTTCAGTTATCTTTTTTGTTTTCACATAGGTAGAAAGCCACTTTGAAGCTTTTTTGCTCGTATTCAGGCAATTCAAAATCATTTTGAATAAAGTTTTATAAAAATCATTTTCAGATTTGACAGCTTGGATGATTTCAAATTTAACCTTATAGTTATCTCTTGGATTTGCCTCTATGTCACGCATGATAGAAGTCTTTCCTACTCTTCGAGGAGCTGCTATTAGAATGAAATTCCCTTTTTCTAGCTCATTCCAGATTTCGTCAACTATTTCTGTTCTTGGATAGTAGTAATTCCCTGTTGCTGGTGACCCGACAATTGTTTTAGGTGAAATCCAATTTGTTTTCATTCTGACAGCATTTTTATTGTCTAATACATTTAACAGCAAATATACTGTCAAATTATTTAAACAGCAAAATAACTGTCAAATATTTTATCAAAAAATTTTCACTAACCTATTTATACATAAGACGCGAATCCTGCGTTTAAGCAAAAAGAATATAACGGCAAAGTAGTATGTCTTCAAAAGTTCGATGGTTCCTCAAATGGTCTTGTACTTTTTCTTTCATCTGCAAATATTCATTTTTTGTAACATTTCTAACTTTTGGCTGCAATACTGTTTGGAATCTTCAGAAAAAATGCTTCTTTTTGTTGCCGACAGACAAACTAATTGAGTTACTAACTCTTCCAAACTTCTGACTTATGGATTTCAAAAAATTTATCGGTATTCCGATTGGTATCGGATTCCTGGCCGCTACTTTTATTGTGCTCGACCAGTTCATCAGTCCCTATTT
>JAMDDG010000411.1 GCA_023488865.1 Bacteroidota bacterium
TACGCCTGCCGCACTCGAACGGTTGTCGGGGATCCATCAGAAGCAACTGTGGAATTATTTGCACGGTCGCTCAAAGCCGCGAAGACAACAAGTTGAAAAAATTGAAAAAGCATTGCACAGCTTAGGCTCCGAACTAATGTCGATCGCACTTTGATTGGGATGCCTTTAAGGAATTAATAAGAAGACGGGGCATTGACGGAAGGTAACTTTTACCTTTTTATCCGGATTGAAAATTCACTACATTTGCATAAAATATTTTACCATGCAACTGAAGATTAATATTGGCTATGACGAAGTGTACAATCTGGTTAAACAATTGCCAAAATCTGATATTATAAAATTGACAATTTCTATTAATAGGGAATTGGTTGATAAATCAAAAAAGGATAAAAAATCGCAAATAACTGATTTAATCTTAAATTCCCCATTGTGGACAGATGAAGAAATGTCAAATTATCTATCAGTAAGAGACTACATTAATAATTCCAGAATGTCATGATTTTACTTGATTCTTCTGTTATTATTGAGATGTTTCGTAAAAAAGACAAACAACAATGTTTTTTTTATCAATTGTCACAGACGAATGATGACTTTGCAATTTCTGCAATAACCCACTATGAGATTTTTTGTGGTAGCGATGCAAATCAGGATCTTTATTGGAAAGATTTTTTAAGGATAATTCCGGTTTTACCTTTTGATACCGGTTCTTCAAAAGAAGCGGTGTTGATCTATAAAGAACTGAAAAAATCAAATAAAATGATAGACTTAGCGGATTTATTGATTGCAGCAACTGCAAAATCACACAAAATACCTTTGGCAACCATTAATATTAAACACTTCTCCAGGGTTAAAGGATTAAAACTTTTGAAAAATAGCTAAACCCACGGATCCCGAGGCATACGATCCAAAAGGATTATCTTATCCGGATTGTATATTAAGAACCACCTTGAACTAATAAAAACAAAATGGTATGAAGTACATGGTAGCTGAACTGCTTTTCACCATAAAAAAAGCATGGTACGAAAATAACATGATTTGTCTGTTAATGTCCGACTACAAGGAAATCAGGTTCCCTGTTGAAGCCAACAAAAAATTAAAAAATGCCACTGAAGAACAAAGAAATAATATCGAAATTATTTGTGGCGGTACCGGTTTACATTGGCCTGATCTCGATGAAGACCTTTCTGTTACCGGAATAATTGAAGGACGATATGGGTATTAAATACTGAGAGCTTGCTTCAATACTACGCGGGTGTAATTACGCCTGCCGCACTCGAACGGTTGTCGGGGATCCATCAGAAGCAACTGTGGAATTATTTGCACGGTCGCTCAAAGCCCCGCAAACAGCAAATTGAAAAAATAGAAAAAGCATTGCACAACTTAGGGTCTGAGCTAATGTCCATAGCACTCTAATGGTTGTTATAGTTCCTTAACCGGATAGCAGTGAAGTTACTGTGAATTAAAACAGATCTTTTTCTACCATTACCACCTGATCCTCAAAAACAATGAAGGCTGTCCCATAATATTAAGACAGCCTCCATTCTAATTATTTAAAAGAATTAATATTTATCCCAGAAAATTTTGGTTGAAATTAAATCTCCTCCTATTGCAGCAGAAGCTGCTTTATAATTAACAGCATTTAATGTTTGCTCATTTACTGGAAAAGTAAAACGCACAGGAATATCTGAGTATTTTGTAGCATTCTCCGGCAAATAAAGTTTTGGATAGTCTAACCTTCTCCAGTTCGTATATCCTTCAATTCCTCTGGTATATGAAGCCAACCATGATTGCTCCCCAATTTTCTGTTTCCATGTTCCAGTAGCGGTAGTATAAGCTACTTCTGGTTGAGACAAATAATCAGAGGCACCGCTTACTCCCCAGAAATCAAAGGACGCGGTAATCCCCTTATTATACCATGATTGTGCTGTTCCACCAACATTATACCCTCTTTCAACAGCTTCAGCCAAATAAAAGCAAACTTCAGAATATGTTAACATAATACCCGGGAAGTCAGGAGTTTGAATTTGGTCAGAAATATGGGAATATTGAGAAAATGAATTTGAATAACCATATTCCCCTCCTAAATATGCACCGTTTAATTCGGTAAAATAAGCAGACACGCGAGGATCTTTTTTTGCATTCATCATATCTACAATGGTGTTAGCAGGTACAAAATCATGACGTCCCGAAGCAATCAAGTCACCATACAATTGATTATAATTTGGCGACGAAGTAAGATATTTAAATAAGCAATCATCAGCATTTGAAGAAAATACCTTGCTGGCAGCTGCTTCAACTGCGGATTTTGCAAAAGCATTATCAGCATCAGCAATCGTTATTGCCATTCTAACTTTCAAAGTATTTCCAAATTTAATCCATGAAGCTACATCGCCTCCATAATATAAGTCAGAAGATCCGAAGCTGCCAGATCCTGCATTCATTTTTGACAGTGCCTTATCCAAACGTGCAAAAAGATCTTTATAAATATCAGATCCAAGATCATATTTAGGATAAACGTTATCAGTATTTAATGCATCTTTATAGGGAACTGCCCCAAAAACATCAACCAAATGCGAATAAACGTAAATATTAAGCAACTCAATAATTTGCAATTTGTTTTGTTTTGCAGATTCTTCAGCAGCAATTACGGTAGTTTCACTTATAATTGTTGAAGCTTCTTTTAGGTCTGTCAGTACACGCAAATACATATTGCTAAAAATATTGCTTGAGATATTACGCGTAACTAAGTCATAATTGGCTTCGTCAATATAAGTGGTCTCTGTCCAATATTGCGATATCAATTTAAAAATATTTGTGTTCACATTCGTATTGCTCGTATAGTCAGACAATTGCTTTTGAGCATTTGAGAAAAGGGACTCACCTGGAACAACAGCTGGGTGTTTTGTATCGGTATTGAATTCCTCAAATTTATCTGTACAACCCGTAAAGGCTAAGATAAAAACAGTGATTAGTAGATATAATACTTTTTTCATAATGAATTCATTTTAAAATTGTAGATTGATAGTAAATCCGAGATTTTTGGTTCCAGGCATTACACCACTCTGCCACCCTTGGATATTACCAGAACCTTGGCTTGCTTCAGGATCAGCGTGTGGTAAGTTCTTCGAAATGATCCATAAATTAGATCCAACAAAACCAATTGAAGCATTGGATAAATAAAGTTTACTAATCAAACTCTTTGGTAAATCGTACGATATAGTGAGCTCTCTTAATTTAACATAAGATGCATCAAAAATAAACCGCGCATTAGGGTCAGCCGCCCAACCGATTGCAGCATAGTTTTCCTGATTCCTACGTACCCAGTTGGCTGAACCATCAGCCAGAACTCCATCTTCTATAATACCCCCACTATTGGAAGCATAACCACTTTCTTTTGTCTTCTTGGTTGCGTCTTTCCATACGATCGCATCACGTTTCCGATTTCCCAGGTCATTCAACCCTGCAGTTTCGGCATACAACCCGGTACCCATACCATACCATAAGTCGAGTGAAAAAACATCGCCGCCTTTCTGCATATCAACCAGAAAACTACAAGTGATGTTCTTATATTTGAACGCATTATTAATACCTGCAGTCCAATCAGGATTAATATCGCCGATTACCACATCATTGGTTGAGGTTTTTAAATAACGGCCGGTGGTCGGACTGATTAATTTACCTCCGTTTTTATGATATTGGAAATCGGAACCTTTGATCGTTCCGTAAGGCTGTCCAACTGTGGCATTAATGGATACGCCACCTTGCAAACTACCTATTAAAAGGTTAGTAATTTTATTCCCACTTTCATCGGTATATAGGCTGACAACTTTGTTTTTGTTTTGAGCCCAATTAACGTTGATATTCCAAGAGAAATTTTTCGATTTAACAGGAATACCATTAAGGGATAATTCAACTCCTGTGTTCTGAATTTCACCAGCATTTACCCATTTTGAAGAGAACCCGGTTGCATATGATATAGAAACTGGCATCAACTGGTCAAAAGTGTTGTTCTTATATGCTGCCAAATCAAATCCAACCCGGTTTTTGAAAAAGCTCATTTCCAAACCGGCTTCTAAGGCTCTTTGACGCTCAGGTTTCAAATTTGAATTCTGTTTAGTGTTTGGAACTGTTACCAGTGGGTTACCACTAAAAGGTGCATTGGCAAGATATGTGTCTTTAACACTTAAGGCTGGAGCGCTACTACCTACTTCTGCAAAATTCAATCTGAGTTTGCCTAATGAT
>JAMDDG010000374.1 GCA_023488865.1 Bacteroidota bacterium
GCATTGTACATCTCCTGGGATGCGGCCTGAAAGACGGTATTCAACTCGTTGGTTGCACTGTCGATGGCAGTGAAGTCTTTGTTTTTGTATGCTTCTTTCAAATTGTTCAAAGCTGTTTCAATCGGTGCTTTCTTATCCGCCGGCAATTTATCGCCAAACTCTTTCATCTGCTTTTCTGTCTGGAAGATCAGTGAATCGGCATGGTTGAGCTTTTCAACCTGCTCCCTGGCCTGTTTGTCGGTTTCCGCGTTGGCGGCAGCTTCTTCTTTCATCCGTTTGATTTCATCGTCGCTCAAACCGGAGGATGCTTCGATACGGATCGATTGTTCTTTGCCAGTTGCCTTGTCTTTGGCAGTTACATGCAGGATACCATTGGCATCGATGTCGAAAGAGACCTCAATCTGAGGAATTCCGCGTTGTGCAGGTGGCAGACCGTCGAGGTGAAACTTGCCGATCGTTTTGTTCCCGGCAGCCATTGGACGTTCGCCCTGAAGGACATGAATCTCAACAGATGGCTGATTGTCAGAAGCTGTTGTGAAAGTCTCTGATTTTTTGGTTGGGATGGTTGTATTTGACTCAATCAGTTTGGTCATCACACCACCCATGGTTTCAATTCCCAGTGACAGCGGAGTGACATCCAACAAAAGGACATCTTTCACCTCACCGGTTAAAACCCCGCCCTGGATGGCAGCGCCAACAGCAACTACTTCATCAGGATTAACACCTTTGGAAGGCGTTTTTCCGAATAGTTTTTGCACTTTATCCTGAATGGCGGGGATACGGGTCGAACCTCCCACCAAAATAACCTCATCTATATCGCTGAAATTTAACCCTGCATTTTGCAAAGCTTTGCGGCAAGGCTCCATGGTCGCATTGATCAGTGAATCTGCCAGTTTCTCGAATTGTGCACGGGTCAGTTTTTTTACGAGGTGCTTTGGAATACCGTTTACCGGCATGATATAGGGAAGATTGACCTCCGTCTCGGTTGAACTGGAGAGTTCAACTTTGGCTTTTTCAGCTGCTTCTTTCAAACGCTGTAACGCCATCGGGTCTTTGCGAAGATCTACACCTTCGTCCGATTTAAACTGTTCAGCCAGCCAGTCAATGATCACCTGGTCAAAATCGTCTCCGCCGAGGTGGGTATCCCCATCCGTAGATTTTACTTCAAACACGCCCTCGCCTAACTCAAGGATAGAGATATCAAAAGTACCTCCTCCAAGGTCAAACACGGCGATCTTCATATCTTTGTGCATCTTGTCGAGGCCATAAGCCAGCGATGCGGCAGTTGGTTCGTTGATGATACGGCGGACTTTCAACCCAGCAATTTCACCGGCTTCTTTGGTAGCCTGACGTTGTGAGTCATTGAAATAAGCCGGTACGGTGATAACAGCCTCCGTTACCTCCTGTCCCAAATAATCTTCCGCGGTTTTCTTCATTTTCTGAAGGATCATTGCTGAGATTTCCTGAGGAGAGTAAAAACGGTCATCTATTTTAACCCGGGGTGTGTTGTTGTCACCCTGAATAACGGCAAAAGGCACACGGCCAATCTCTTTGCCAACCTGGTTAAAAGTTTCGCCCATAAACCGTTTGATTGAAGAGATCGTTTTGGTTGGATTGGTGATAGCTTGCCGTTTGGCCGGATCACCTACTTTGCGCTCTCCGTTGTCGACAAATGCAACAATGGAAGGAGTTGTGCGCTTGCCTTCACTATTGGGGATCACAACGGGTTCGTTGCCCTCCATGACGGCAACACAGGAGTTGGTTGTCCCTAAGTCAATTCCAATAATTTTTCCCATTTTATTCTTTTTTAATTTAAATATATTTCTTTATTCTCTTGTGCGTTTTCCAATTTATATATCCACTCAATCAATCTTTATGCCAATCCTGCCGTAACGCCAGATTCCCCTGTTTTCTCACCAGAACTTTCCTGGTAAGGGAACGAATTGTCATCTTTTGTGACAAAACGACAGAAGAATTTCGGCTCAAAACATTTTTTGGCATTATTGTTACCTATTCAAATTAATTTAAAGCCTGTCAACCTATCAAAAAAAGTAAGGATAATCTATCTTTGTTCAATATTGGATATCTTTGATAGGATTTACTAAAGATTAACGCTAACTTTTTTACCAAATGGAAAATCAATTTCAAACGGACAAACAGTCGGATCGCCTGGCATCACTCGATGTTTTGCGCGGTTTCGACATGTTTTGGATTATTGGCGGTGGCAGTTTTGTCGTCGCATTGTCAAAAGCGTTAGACTGGGGCTGGCTCAATGTGGTCGCCGACCAGATGGAACATGTCAGATGGGACGGGTTTCATTTTGAAGACCTTATTTTCCCGCTTTTCATGTTCATTTCCGGGGTGGCTATTCCTTACGCCCTGACTTCGAAAGTTGAAAAGGGGATCTCAAAATCCTCTTTGCTGAAGAAAGTTGCCAAACGCACCCTCACCCTGATCCTGTTGGGTTTTTTGTATAACGGCGTTTTCCAGCGTAGCTTTATTACCATGCGCCTGCCCAGTGTATTGGGACAAATCGGGATCGCCTATTTCTTTGCGGCAACCATCGTGATTTACACCAAAACGATGAAGGCCAGAATTTTATGGCTGATCGGTATCCTCGTTTCAATCGCCGCCATTCAGTTGGCCGTCCCTGTTCCAGGACAGGGTGCAGGTTTGCTGGATCCGGTCAACGGGATCAACGCTTACCTCGACAGGTTGCTTATTCCTGGTAAGTTATATGGAAAAACTTTTGATCCGGAAGGATTGTTGTGCAGCATTTCAGCTATTTCGGTTACGCTAATGGGCGCTTTGGCAGGAGGAATCCTTCGCGACGGGATGCCTGCCTCTTCACACAAAGCTTCAAAATTGGCCGTTATTGGCGCCACTTTGCTCATAATCGCCCTCTTATTGTCAACTTTTTACCCAATTATCAAAGCAGCCTGGACTGTTCCCTTCGACCTGCTCACCTCCGGGATCAGTTTTATGCTGTTGGCGCTTTTCTACCTTTCAATTGATGTAAAAAACTGGGTCCATGATTGGGCTTGGGGCATTGGAAAATACAAAGTATTCTTTTTCAAGGTGATTGGGATGAATTCGATCACCATCTACATGACAAGCCGCATCTTTGATTTTTCAAAAGCATCCCAGCTTTTTACCGGATTTCTTGAACCTGCACTCGGCGGCTGGATCGTGGTCCTGGGTGCAATTACCCTGGAATGGTTGTTCCTTTATTTCTTGTATCAAAAAAAGGTCTTTTTGAAAGTGTAAGAAACGCGCTGAGAACTGAGAAAATGAGAAGATGAGAAAGCGCTCAATGAGCGCTTTCTCATCTTCTCATTTTCTCAGTTTCTCATCTTCTCATCTTCTCAGTTTCCGATTGAAATTGGTAACTTTGCCTTTTATTCATCAAACTCGAACATTATGTCAGTACACAAAGAGATCAAAAGGGTAACGACGCACGTACTCTCAGAGATGAAACTGCATGGGGAAAAGATTTCCATGCTGACTGCATACGACTACAGCATGGCCAAATTGGTTGACGAGGCCGGTATTGACGTAATTCTCGTCGGGGATTCGGCATCCAATGTCATGGCGGGCAACGAGACAACACTTCCCATTACCCTCGACCAGATGATCTATCATGGCAAATCAGTGGTCAGAGGGGTAAACCGTTGCCTGGTAGTGGTCGACATGCCTTTTGGCACCTACCAGGGCAACTCGTTGGAAGCGTTGAACTCTGCCATCAAAATCATGAAAATTACCCATGCGGATGCCGTGAAACTGGAGGGTGGCAGTGAAGTGATCGAATCCGTGCAAAGAATATTATCAGCCGGTATCCCGGTGATGGGGCACCTCGGACTGATGCCCCAGTCGATCAACCGCTATGGAACTTACGTCGTAAGGGCCAAGGAAGAGGTTGAAGCCAATAAATTGATGGAAGATGCTAAGTTACTGGAAGAAGCCGGATGCTTTGCCATCGTTTTGGAGAAAATCCCCGCTTCGTTGGGGGCTAAAGTGGCCAAAGAATTAAAGATTCCGATTATCGGCATTGGCGCCGGCGGCGGCGTCGATGGGCAGGTTTTGGTGATCCACGATATGCTGGGCATCTCACAGGAGTTTTCGCCCAGGTTTCTTCGCCGATACCTCGATCTCGCTACCGAAATCAAAGGCGCCGTCGGCAACTATATCAAGGATGTCAAATCGAAGGATTTCCCCAACG
>JAMDDG010000027.1 GCA_023488865.1 Bacteroidota bacterium
CCCAGAAAGACAATCCCATGATGACAACAATCGACAATGCCAATGCCGCTTTTAAAATCCTGTTCGTCTTCATCTGTTAATCAGTATTACTTTATTATTGATCCTGTTCGAATGGGCAAAGGTAATAAAAGCTCTCAGATTCATTCTAATCGTTGAAGAATGAATCTGAGGATAAAAGAAGATCCCTCTTCTAAGTTAGTACATTGGCTAATTAGCCTGTTAATACATTAACACAATTTGTCTACTTTTGAAAATAAATATTTTCGTATTGGAAAAAGGTTTGGTAATTCGTTCAACGGGAAGCTGGTACACTGTCAGAAACGACGATGGTGAAATCATTGATTGCCGTATCAAAGGCAAGCTACGCATGAAAGGGGTACGGACAACCAATCCTGTTTCGGTTGGCGACCGGATCCGGTACCAGGTTCAGGAAGATGAAACGACCCCGAGCGGACAATGCGGTATAATCTTTGAGATCGAACCAAGGAAAAACTACGTTATACGCAAATCCTCCAACCTGTCGAAAGAGAGTCAGATCATTGCCGCCAATATAGATCAGCTTTTTTTGATTGTTACGGTCAATTATCCGGTTACCCTGACCGGGTTTATCGACCGCTACCTTATCTCCGCTGAGGCATACCGGATTCCTGCCGGGATTGTCTTCAACAAGATAGATTTATACAACGAGACCGACCTGGCACGGTTGGAGGAGCTGGTCTACATTTATGAAGCCGTTGGATACAAGTGTTTCAGGGTATCTGCCAAAACAAATCAAAACATTGATCAGCTTCTTGAACAATTGCAGGGAAAGATGACCCTGTTTTCAGGCCACTCCGGTGTTGGTAAATCGTCCCTGCTCAATTGCCTCAACCCATCACTGAATTTGAAAACAAACGAAATATCCGATCACCACCAACAGGGAAAACACACGACTACTTTCGCGGAGATGCACCTGCTTTCAGAAAACAGCTATATGATTGATACCCCGGGAATTCGGGGTTTTGGCGTGATCGACATGGAAAAAACAGAGATTTCACACTATTTCCCCGAAATGTTCAGGTTACTCGACCAATGTCGCTTTTTCAATTGCACCCACCTGCACGAGCCGGGTTGTGCCGTAAAAGAGGCCGTCGAAAAAGGGAGCATATCCACCTCCAGGTATGAATCGTACCTATCCCTGATGGGGGAAGATAATGCCAAGTACAGGGCGGCGTTTTAGGAAAGAGGGGGAGAAACAAGACTGGGAGAGGGGGAGACGAAGAGACTTAGGGACGGAGAGACTTACGGACGGGGAGACGAAGGGACGGAGAGAGGGGGAGAAACGGGAAATGAGATTTTTCGTATTAACTCAATAGAATCACTCATAAGTTATATGATGAAACAACCTGAACCACATATTCTGGTCATTTTCGGGGCCTCGGGCGACCTGACCAAAAGGAAGCTGATCCCGGCTTTGTATGAATTGTACCAGCAGCATCTTCTTCCCGAAAAGTTTGCAGTGTTGGGCGTTTCCCGGACAGATCTCACCGACGAGGCTTTCAGGGGAAAAATGAGGGAGTTCCTGCCTGTCAATTTTCAAAACGGGGAGACTGAAGCCAACTTTCTGAAATCATTTTTCTATCAATCTTTGGAGACATCCAATGCGGGTGATTATCCCAAACTGAAATCGAGACTGGAAGTAATGTGCAAAGAACTTTCAATCCCAGCCAATTATATCTTTTATTTATCTACTCCACCTCAATTGTACCAGGTTATTCCACCAATTTTGGCAGAGGTCGGACTCAATGAGGTAACCCAGGGTTTTAAAAGAGTGATTATAGAAAAGCCTTTCGGAACCGATCTTTCCACAGCCCGTGAGCTCAATAAAAAATTACTCGCTTACTATACTGAGGGCCAGCTTTACCGGATCGATCACTACCTGGGCAAAGAAACAGTTCAGAATATGCTGGTGACCCGCTTCTCCAACGGTATTTTTGAACCTATCTGGAACCAGAATTTCATCCATCATGTTGAAATAACCTCTGCGGAGACATTGGGCGTCGAAGAGCGCGGTGGATATTACGATCAGTCAGGCGCTTTGCGCGATATGGTCCAGAACCACCTGATGCAATTAGTTGGGCTGGTGGCTATGGAGCCGCCGGTTGTAATCGAAGCCAATGCCATCCGCAATGAAATGCTGAAAGTTTTCCAATCGTTGCGGCCCATCCGTGAAGATCAGGTTGCCCGACAGGTCTTCCGCGGACAATACACCCCATCGCACATCGGGGATGAACTTATCAAGGGCTACCGTGAGGAGAACGGGGTGAACCCTCAATCCAGGACCGAGACCTTCGTTGCACTGAAATTTTTCATCGACAATTTCCGTTGGGCCGGAGTCCCGTTTTATCTCCGTACCGGTAAAAAATTGCCAACCCGGGTGACAGAAGTTGTCATCTATTTTAAGAATACCCCTCATCACCTGTTCGAATACCAGTCAGACAATGAACTGAGAAACAACCAATTGGTTCTCCGCATTCAACCTGACGAGGGGGTTCTGCTGAAAATCGGCATGAAAGTACCCGGGGCAGGCTTCAGGGTACAAAACATGAACATGGACTTTCATTACAACGAACTCTCCAATGTCTATCTTCCATCAGCTTATAGCAGGTTGCTCCTCGATTGCATGCAGGGTGATGCCACCCTTTATTCACGCAGCGATGCGGTTGAAAAAGCATGGGAATATGTACAGCCCATTCTCGATGCCTGGAAAAATAATCCGGAGATTCCCATTTATGGCTATCCTGCCGGTACCTGGGGCCCGGAAATGGTCGACGACTTAGTCGAAAACGGCGCCTGGCGCAGGCCGTGTAAAAACCTGGCCCACGATGGTGAATATTGTGAGCTTTAATTCCGCTTAATGACAGAAAACATACATATTTATAAAAATCCGAAGGCGCTGGCCGAAAGTTTTAGCGATCAACTGATGGAGTGGATAGCTAATTCACCCGGGATCCATTTTCATCTGGCAATTTCGGGAGGCACAACCCCCAACCTGCTTTTCTCTGCACTGGCCACAAAATATGCAGATTCTGTTCTCTGGCAAAAAACCCATTTCTGGTGGGTGGATGAGCGAATGGTCTCCCCCGACAATCCGGAAAGTAATTTCGGGGTAGCCCGGAAACTGCTCTTTTCAAAAATTGTACTGCCCGAAAAGAATATTCACCGCATACGGGGAGAAATGAATCCGCAACAAGAAGCAGCCTACTATGCGAAAGAAATTGCGGAAGAGGTAAAAATGGTTGACGGTTGGCCTGTATTCGACCTTATTCTGCTGGGCTTAGGCGAAGATGGACATACGGCCTCCATCTTCCCTGATCAGATGGAAATATTGGAATCTGACCACATTTGTGAAGTCGCCCACCACTCGGTTTCCTTACAACCGCGGATTACCCTGACCGGCCGGGCGATCAACCACGCCCGGAAAATCTGTTTTCTCGTAACCGGAACAAAAAAGGCAGGAAGATTGGCTGAGATCTGGTCAAAAAGTGAAAAAGCAAAGCTACTGCCTGCTAGCTGCGTTCGGCCAGTCGATGGCAAGCTGTACTGGTACGTTGACCAATCTGCCGCCCAACTTCTTCCATAAACCGGCTCCGCGAAACATCTCATCCACAAAGCCGTAGAATTGTCAGTCGGCCATTTTTTTTGTATTGGCCAAATTAAATATACTTTTGCACCTTCTTCCGGCAACGGAAATTAAGCAGGCTTTAAGTTGAACACAACCGATCAATATGGCGAAGGATAGAAGAGCAGGGCATCTTATTATGTTCGCGATAACGCTGATTTTTGGGATCAATATACCGCTCTCCAAGTCACTGCTGCCCGCCTGGATCTCTCCCGAGGCACTGACACTGATACGGATACTCTTTGCAACTGCTATTTTCTGGATTGTCTCTCTTTTTGCACCGAGGGAAAAAGTACCTTTGAAAGATCACCGCTTCCTGTTTATCGGATCATTTTGCGGGGTGATTTTCAACCAGGGGCTGTTCATCACCGGACTGAACATGACCTCTCCCATTGACGCCTCGATTATCATTACAAGCGGACCCCTTTTTGCCATGATTTTTGCCGCCATCATGCTGAAAGAACCCATATCCTTTTTAAAAGTTGCAGGAATTCTGGTGGGCGCATCGGGCGCTATTCTTTTGGTTTACAGTGGCTACCATTCTTCAT
>JAMDDG010000012.1 GCA_023488865.1 Bacteroidota bacterium
AGCAGAAGAAAGAACACTTTAAATTAAAGCAAATGACATTGAATCAAAATATTATCTCAATGATTTTAACAGGCAGCTTATTCATGATTATGATAACTTCCTGTGGTCCGCGCGTACAAAAACCGGATGATGCATTTGATCTTGTCAAGAAAGAACGAATGATGTCAAATGATAGCAGTTTTGTCAGTAAAGAAATAATCAAAGAGTCTATGAAAACAGAGACTGTGAAAACCGATATAGTGAAGAAGATAGAAACTCCGGATGAGTGGACTATTTTCAGGCTTGAGACGGAAAAGAAAATTCGGCTGAATGAAAATCAAATCAAAAAAATTAAAGAATTGCCTGATGTCAATGCCAATTCGCGAAAAAAACTGTCAAAATTGGAGAAAGACAACAACAACCTGAAAAGCATGTTAGATGAATACAATGATGAAGTAAGGGCGAAGTGGGAAATGTTTAAAGTTTCGATGAACCACAGTGCAAATGAGATTGGCATTGAGCTAAATGCCCTGAAAACAGATATTAAAAAATAAACGCAAAATGAAAAAATTAATCTGCTTCTGCATTTCGTTGATAGTATTAATCAACCTCTCCTTCGCTCAGCAAACAAAAATCGTTTCTTCCTATGGGCCAATCAATCAAGATGTAGGTTTTGATCAAATAAAAGTCGGCAGGATGAAGGTAAAGGCTGATCGTGCAAAAGAACATAAGACTTTACTAAACGCCCGTTACGACCTCACGATAAAAACATCTCCTGATGTTTTTATGTCAGGAGGAAAACCGATACCTACAGGCCCAACAGCTAAACTCCGGGGTATAAATTGGGCAGATTTGGATAAACTAACTCCTGAGCAGATTAAAACGAGGGATCTTTTCCCATACAAACCCTTGCCATTTGCCGATCATGCCGAGGGGGGCATGCTTTTCCCACCTATGATCACTAATTTGCTTCCACGGCTTATTCGTTTCGACCTGGATTTTGATCTTCCAGAGCATATTCTTCCGGATCCGGCACCTCCCATTTATCTGACAACACGACCCGATTTGGGTGACATCGCAAAGGGTCGATTGATTACTATCGATAATTATTACGAAATTTTCAATGGAATATTAAACCCTAAGCAACTCGAAGGATTGCGCTTGCTGGTTACCCAGTTTCCGCAACAACAGTTTAATGCCACCGAAGACCGGCGAACTGACCGCCCCAGCCTTGGCGTTACCTGTTTTGATTGTCATGCCAACGGGCACACAAACGGAGCAAACCATCTGGTTGGCGATATTCGGCCGCAGGAGTTCAGGCACCGGATCGAAACACCGTCCTTGCGTGGAGTAAGTATTCAGCGGCTCTTTGGCTCGCAACGCGCACTGAAAACCGTTGAAGATTTCACTGAATTCGAACAACGGGCCGCCTACTTTGACGGTGATCAATGCATGGCAGCCAAAAAGGGGGTCAATATTCTCGAACGAGGCTCGCAAGTTCATTTTATGGCCGAATTCATGGCAATTTTAGATTTCCCGCCAGCTCCAAAACTTGATATATACGGCGAGTTGGATAAAACTAAGGCAACTCCGGCCGAATTGCAGGGAGAAGCTATTTTCAACGGGAAAGGACGCTGCGTTTCATGCCATCCAGCACCTTATTATACCGACAATAGCATGCACGATTTAAAAGCAGAACGTTTTTATAAACAAGAAATGGTTAATGGTATAATGATGGCACATGATGGTATGATTAAAACATTTCCATTAAGAGGTATCAAAGACTCGCCACCCTATTTGCATGACGGAAGGTGTTTTACCCTTGAAGATGTTGTATAATAGAGTTGAAATATGTCAGAAATAACTGAAAATAAGGAATCGGAAAAAGTCCGTAATCGCCGTGTTCACATGGCGAATGAAAGAACATTTCTTGCATGGATAAGAGCATGCATTGGGATAATGGCATTCGGCTTTGTTGTCGAAAAGTTTGCGTTGTTCTTAAAGCAAATGTCATTGGTCCTGGGAAAGGCTAATATTGGAAATGTTTTGCCCCCTTCTCATGGATATTCGTCAATCGTTGGAATATTCCTGGTCGGTTTCGGCACGTTGATGGGCTTGCTTGCATTTATCAGGTACAAAAAAGTTGAGAGACAAATAGATGAAGATACCTACCAAACCTCATCTGTACTCGACATATTGCTTCTTATGGCAGTCCTTTCGGTCGGAATTTTCCTCGTAATTTATCTGATTCATAGCACTTAATGCAGGTATCAAAAATGGATTTAAAAATTAGGGCAACATCTGAATATAAAAGGATCTCCTTAGAAGAGACGTATAAATTTCTCGAGACAACCGCTGACGGTCTTTCGGATGCGGAAGTAAAGAATCGTCTCGGGAAATTTGGCTATAACGAAATAGTAGAAAAGAAACGACATCCTCTTCTTGAATTTCTTCTCCGTTATTGGGGACCTATGCCGTGGCTGCTGGAATTGGCCATGGGTCTTTCCTTTGCATTAGGTCATGATCTGGAAGGAGTTATAATCTTTTTGCTGCTCACGGTGAACGCAATCATTGGCCAAATACACTTAGGCAGTTCACAAAAGGTGATTGAGCTTTTAAAGAAAAAACTGGCCATCAAGGCTAAGGTCTTACGCAATAAAATATGGTCGAAACAAGAGGCTAAAGGGATTGTGGTTGGCGACATTATCTCTGTAAAACTTGGGGATATCGTTCCGGCAGATGCCCGTATTATAAGTGGTGAGCTTTCGGTTGATCAGTCAGCCCTTACCGGAGAATCCCTGCCTTTGGAAACACATCCGGCTGACAATATCTACTCCGGCTCCATAATAAGGCGGGGAGAAGCTACATGTATGGTTATCAATACCGGCGCAAATACCTATTTCGGCAATACGGCTGAGTTAGTAAAAGTCGCAAAGCCAAAGTCGCATCAACAGGAAGTAATGATGGCGGTGGTAAAATACATGATGTATCTCGGTATAGCGGCGTCTGTTATAGTATCGGTATCGGCTTTACTGATGCATGTAAGTATTTTAATGATTTTAACTTTCGTAATTATTTTCCTTTTGGGAGCGATTCCTGTGGCTCTTCCGGCAGTTCTCACCATTGTACAATCTGTAGGGGCAAAGGACCTTGCAAAAAAAGGCGCCTTGGTAACCAGGCTTGAGTCGGTAGAAGATGCAGCCTCAATCGATATTATTTGCTTCGATAAAACCGGTACGATAACACAAAACAAGTTATCGGTTGTTGATAGTATTCCATTCCTGGAGAATAAGAAAGATGATGTACTGAGAATAGCCTCGCTCACATCCCATTCAGATGGAATGGACCTGATTGATTTGGCAATTATTGATTATGCTGCCAAATCGGGAGTAAATTTTGACCATTACAAACAGGTTTCCTATACTCCTTTCGATCCATCTGTAAAGAGAACAGAGGCAATTATTGAAGCTGGTGGAAAGCAATTCAGGGCTGTTAAAGGCGCTGCGCAGGTGATCCTGTCTCTTTGCAAAGACATGGACAAAGGAACAATAGCGGATGTTAATCAAACGATAGATGGATTTTCGAAAAAAGGTTACCGGACGATCGCTGTTGCCCTGTCGGAAGGAGACGATCTGAATAATCTTAAGCTTGTAGGATTGCTGCCGCTTGCAGATCCACCCCGGCCGGATTCAAAAAGTATGATAGACCAGGCCCGGAAACTGGGCATAAAGCCATTGATGCTTACCGGAGATAGTATGGATATAGCAAAAGAAATTTCAGATCAGATTGGTATTGGGAATAAGATTATCCGGATGGCGGATATTCAGGATCTAAGTGCCGACCTACAGTTAAAGGCTGTTAGTGAATGTGATGGGTTTGCAGAGATATATCCCGAGGACAAGTATAAAATTGTGAAACTTCTGCAATCGGGAGGTCACATGGTAGGAATGACCGGCGACGGGGTTAATGATGCCCCTGCCCTGAAACAGGCGGAAATGGGTATAGCAGTGAGCAATTCCACCGATGTGGCAAAGGCGGCGGCAAGTGTAGTGCTGACCGAAGCAGGTGTAGGCGTAATAATTGACACCGTAACAATTAGCAGGCAAACTTATCAGCGAATGCTGACATGGGTAATCAATAAAGTTGCCAAAGTGATTGAATTTGTTGTTTTGCTTACCATAG
>JAMDDG010000062.1 GCA_023488865.1 Bacteroidota bacterium
TTTCCCTTTCAAGACGGCGGGAATTCCTGTCTTCATCCACTTTGGATTGGGTCCGCCTTTGAGGTAATAATCGAAAAACTGGCTCATGCGGATCGACAAATCCAGCCGGTTCGGACGTTTGGTCAGGTTGTGTTCTTCCCCATTGTAAACAAGCAACCAGGCAGGTTTGCCCAAACGGCGCATGGCGGTGAAAAGCTCAATCCCCTGGTACCACGGAACTGCGCCATCGTTGTCGTTGCTCATGATTAGCAGCGGTGTGGTAATCCTGTCGGCAAAGAAGATAGGAGAGTAAATGAACTATATTTGATTGAAAGGTACTAAATCATTTACACAGTTTTTAGGACACTCTCAAAAACTGTATGTAGCCGGAAGTGACAGACGGTCGCCGGGAACACAATAAACATGACCGGAAAGCCTCTGGCGGTCACCGGAAGTGAAATGAACATCGCCGGAAGCCCTATGACAATCACCGGGAATGCTTTGAACATGACGATATGTCAGTTTTCAGTAACCGGAAGTGGATTGAATGTAACCGGAAGGTTATTGACGATTGCCGGAAGTAACCTTTTCCGGTTTTGAACTGCAAAGACAAAATGAAGATAAATTTGAGAATAGGTATTTGCCATGGCTTGGTTGAGTTAATCCCCTAACGGGGAAAGTGATTGTCATTGATGCATTATTCTATTGATATGCATCCCCTGGCGGGGAATCCGAACAAGACAAATAATAATTTGGTTAAATTAAACCCAGCTGTTGATACACATCCCCTAACGGGTAATTTTCACTATCAAAACTTAAATGTACCGGTTTTTTCGGACAAAAAAGACTCACCCATCGTTTTTCCCGTAGGGAATTTAAATCAATAGAAAATCGTTCATCCTAAAGCAATTCCCCGTAAGGGGATTAATGGCTTTTTATGCCAATAATGCGTGTTCTCTAATGGGGAATCCGAACTGAGATTTGTGTCGCAATACTCTTTGGTTTTTCTTTAAACTAACGATACCTCCGGCATCTAAATCTACGATTCCTCGTTGTAATAAATTTTGTAAAACTTCCTCCCTTTCTCATCCACCCCCTGCTCAATTAATTCGCTGTAAACGTGGACATAAATATGGAAATTCTTATCCGTGGTTTCTTCTCTTTCATGTTTTTTATTTCTTTTTACTTAGGTTAATAATTTGATGGAATCCTTTAACATAAAGATTCTAAGTTTATTAATTTTAATGGTTTTTTTGGAATACCTAAGTGTGATTTTCAATGCTACCCCGGAGAGAGCCTAGCCCCAGCCTTCTGTTCAAAGAGACAGGTTGTGTTGTTTTTAATAGGTGAATTCCAACAAAATGTAAGCGCAAACGTATACCAGGGTAATCATTTCAGATTAGGAAAGTATGGAACTCATAGATTTGGTGCGGAATAACCTGGGGAAACCGTATGAAGACCTTGAATTTCTTTTGAGCTGTTTGAAAGAAGTTATGATTGAGTCGGGAGAAGATGAGTTGGCTGCTGAAATTCCCTGGATTAATCCGATAAGCGATTTTCAAAACAGTTCTTTTTCGGAAAAGCAGCTTCAACTGTACTCGGTCTGCTTTCAGTTGCTGAACATTGTTGAGGTCAATGGGGCAGTTCAGAACCGAAGATTGGTTGAGGACCAAAAATCGATGGCCGACATCAATGGATTATGGTCATACAATCTTCATTTGTTGCAGAATAATGGATTCAGTCCCGAACAGATTGCTGCCTATTTGCCCAAAATACAGGTTGAGCCGGTATTAACCGCTCATCCGACAGAGGCCAAGCGCACAATCATGCTGGAACATTTGCGCAAACTCTATTTGCTGGTAGTGAACAGGGAAAATAAAATGTACACCAGAATTGAGCAAAACGAAATCCGGCACAACATAAAAATTGCGATCCATCGTATTTGGCGAATCTCCGATGTGTATACTGAAAAGCCCGATGTAAGCTCTGAACTCGACAATATTATTCACTATTTCACGCAGGTACTCCCTGAAGTTATTACCCTTCATGACAGACGGCTGATCCAGGCTTGGACCGATGCGGGCTATGATCCGGGACTTATTCGCGATGTCAGGCAATTTCCCAAAATTACCTTTGGCAACTGGGTAGGAGGTGACCGCGACGGTCATCCGCTGGTAACTGCCCAGGTTACTCGGGAGACATTGATGAAGTTGCGGCTTAAATCATTCCAGGTCATTACACGCATGCTGCAGAGTTTGCAAAACAACCTCAGTTTTTATTCAAAGGCAGAGGAATTAGGACCGGAATTCAGTTCGCGCTATGAGCTTTTACACCATGAAATTGCTGGTTCAGCTATTTTAAACAGGACCCTGTATCCCAACGAAGCGCTGAAACAATTTATTGAATATTTGATCATTAAACTTCCGGTATCGATTGTTGAGGGGCATATTCAGGAATACCGGGAAAAAACAATAAGTTACCAATATCCATCTGAATTGGTGGCCGATTTATCTATTCTGAAAAAGGCTTTAATAACCAACAATGCTTCAGAGATAGCGTTTGCCGATGTGAATGAGGCCATTCGTATCGTAAATACTTTTGGTTTTCATTTGGCGAAACTCGATGTCCGCCAAAATAGTCGCTTTCATGAACTTGCCCTGGCGCAACTCCTGGAGGCGGCCCAACTCAATGGCGATGAATTCTTAAGGTTGGAAGTTAAAGACCGTTTAACTTTTATCAACCGGGAATTGGATTCTACACGTCCTTTTACCCATCCCAATATAGCTACCGGAAGCGAGGCACGTGCAACTGTTGATTCCTACAGGGTTTTGAGCGAACACATTAACAAATACGGGACTGAGGCCCTGGGTTCGCTTATTGTGAGTATGACCCGCAATGTTACTGATTTGCTTGTAGTCTATTTGCTTGAACGTGAAGCCGGACTCCTGGTAAGTACGCCAACAGGGTTAGCCTCACTGGTGCCGGTTGTTCCGCTATTCGAAACCATCGACGATTTAATCCGTTCAGATAGAATTCTTGATGAATTCTTATCCCATCCGGTGACCAAAAACAGTCTTTTGCTGCAGCAACAGCAAAACAAGGCCGAAGCTCCCGTGCAACAAATAATGATTGGGTACAGCGACAGCAACAAGGATGGGGGTATTTTGGCCAGTCAGTGGTATTTGTACGAGGCACAAACCAAACTCATTCAAATTGGGAAAAAACAGGGCATTAAAATTCGTTTTTTCCACGGGAAGGGTGGATCTATCAGTCGGGGAGCCGGACCAACGCATTGGTTCCTGAGGGCATTACCCCCACTTTCCGTGAATGGGGATATCCGAGTTACAGAACAGGGCGAAACAATCGAACGTAAGTATGCCAACAAGAACAATGCCGTTTACAATATCGAATTACAGACAGCAGGAACATTGGCGGTATCGATGTTGCAAAACAATCGTCCTGTTAAGGAATACGATTTGGCGTCAGAGTTTAACTTTTTGGCGTGCAAAAGCAAACAGGTCTACGAAGAACTTACAAAAAGATCCGGTTTTATTCAGTTTTACGAAAAGGCAACACCGATTGATGCCATTGAACAAAGTAAAATTGGAAGTCGACCTTCGCGAAGGACCGGCGCCCGGACACTGAACGACTTGCGGGCTATTCCATGGGTTTTTAGCTGGAGCCAATGCCGGTTCAATATTCCAGGTTGGTACGGAGTCGGGACATCGCTCGAAACCATGCGCAACAACAACCCGATTAAATTCGAACGATTCAGGGAAGCTGTAAAAACAGATCCGTTTATCAGGTATGTTCTTACCAATGTAGATTCCAGCTTAGCTTCATCGGACGAGGAAATATTTAAGCAATACGCTCATCTGGCATCAGATGTACCAGAGAGTGACGAAATTCTTACGCAAATCCTCAAAGAATTTGCGCTAACGCGACAAATGATCGATTCCATTTTAGTTGCATCAATTTCGGAACGAAGAAAGAACCACTACTATTCGACACTTTTAAGAGCTGAGGCCATGCGCCCCTTGCACCGGCATCAGGTGATGCTTTTAGCCCAATGGCGTCAGTTGAGCAAGGAGGACAATTCAACCGGGGCAGATAAAATTCTTTTCGAATTGCTGCGCTGCATGAATGCCATAGCGGGGGCTATCGGGTTTACAG
>JAMDDG010000110.1 GCA_023488865.1 Bacteroidota bacterium
TGATATGGGGGGCAAAATAATCAGCGCAGTCAATGAAGAAAAAGGTGATCAATTGGCTATTGAACATAAAAACAGAGAGGATTACTACAAAACTATTAATCCCGATTATATCGACGCAACATTTTTGACGAACCATGACCAAGAACGTATATTAAGCCGTGTTAATAACAACATTGAAAAAGCAAAAATGGCTGCTGCTTTATTATTTACACTTCCTGGTTCTCCATACATGTATTATGGCGAAGAAATTGGTATGTTGGGGAAAAAGCTTGATCAGCATATAAGGGAACCATTTATTTGGGATACCAAAGACAAAGATAAATATAGGACTTCTTGGATGCAGCCTCGTTTTTCGACTGATTCGACCGTAGTTCCATTATCTGAACAATTGAAAGATAGTAATTCAATTTTCAACCATTATAAAAAGCTTATTCATTTAAGGAATACAAGTTTTGCATTAACTTATGGAGAAATAATTCCGGTAAGTTTTAATGAGCCTTCAATTTGTGCTTTTCTTCGATCAGATAAAAGGGAATCGGTATTGGTAATTCACAATTTGTCGAATGTGGGATTGAAGCTCAAATTACCTGAAAATTTGCAAGGCTACAGACAAATTGTATTTGTTAATAAAACATCCCATCTTGATGATAATCAAATAGAAATATCAGGTTTGAGTACACTGGTCTTGGGTAATTCATCACCAAAATATTGAACTGATAAAAAATGCCAACTCTTATAAATAAATATAGCAATGAAACGAGCTATGGCAAATCTCCTGACACACAGGCGAATTATTGGCGAGTTCCATGTGACAATTAAAAAAAATATAAACATGAAAATAAATCTTTTACTTACAGTTTTATTGTTTTTTACAATAACCTCATTTGGACAACGGTTCGAATCTCAATGGAAACCTGAAAATACCGAATGGTATAATCCCGTTCCGCAAGTAGTTGAACCTGGCGAAGGTACAAAACCGCCATCTGATGCAATTATTCTTTTCGATGGGCACGATTTATCTAAATGGGAAGGGACGAATGGAGAAGAACCAAAATGGAAGATTGAAGGGGATGCTTTGGTGATATTGCCCAAGTCCGGGGCTATTCATACCAAAGATGTTTATGGGGATTGCCAGTTGCATATTGAATGGAGGTCTCCCGAGAAGGTAGAACTCGATGGCCAAAAAAGGGGGAATAGTGGTGTTTTTTTACAAAGTCGCTATGAAGTTCAGGTTCTTGATTGTTTTGATAATTCAACCTATGTAAATGGACAGGCAGGAAGTATATACAAACAAAAAGCTCCCTTGGTAAATGCTTGCAGAAAACCTGGAGAATGGCAAACTTATGATATATTTTGGACCGCACCTAAATTTGGCACTGCTGGTGTTTTGGAATCTCCCGCTGCTATAACAGTAGTTCATAATGGTATTTTAATTCAAAACCACTATGTTTTAAAAGGGGATACACCCTATATCGGATTACCTGAATATACGCCACATGGAAGACTGCCATTAATGCTTCAGGACCATAATTGCCCGGTTGCTTTTAGAAATATTTGGATAAGAAACCTTTAATAACAATTATCAAATGAAGGCAAAAATGATTATAAAGAATGGATTGTTTTTATTTGCAAGTACATTTCCATTCTGTATTTCGGCGCAAACACAACAAGGGAAAAATGTGCTTCTAATTATAGTTGACGACCTGCGTCCTGAAATACATGCATGGGGCAACGATTACATTAAAACACCAAATATTGATAATTTGGTAAACAAAGGGGTGTCTTTTACTAGCGCTTATGCCCAGTATGCCAACTGTAGTCCCTCGCGCAAAAGTATATTAAGTGGGTTGAGCCCGGAAACAACAGGGCACAATGGCTCGTTTAATCCATATGATAAAGTAATGAACCACACCACAATGCCGGGATTTTTCAAAGAAAACGGGTACTACACCGGTTCTATAGGAAAAGTTTATCACGATGCCCGTGACGACAGGGATTCGTGGGATTATTACTTTGATGCAGGGGATCCCCAAAAACCAGAAAAGGTTCCATGGGAGAGTTATGGTTTAAAGGCAAACCAAAATATTAAAAATAAAGATATGCGTCCGGCCGTAGAGTGCGAAGACCTGCCTCTGGAAAACTATAATGATTACAATCTTTGCCAGGTTGCCTTGAAACAACTTGAAGAAAATAAAGATAAAAAATTCTTTTTAGCCGTAGGCTTTAGAAAACCACATTTGCCTTTTGCAGCCCCTAAAAAATACTGGGATCTTTACAAGAGAGAAAACATTCAACTGTCCAATTACCGTAACGCTCCGATAAATGGGGATACCATCGTGTACCAGTGGTCTGAACTGGCTAGTTATAAATATTTTTCAACTAATTATAAAACAGATAATTACAGAAATAAATATGTCTCTGAAGAAAAAAGCAAAGAGCTACAACATGGGTACTATGCGTGCGTAAGTTATATTGACGATTTGGTTGGAATGCTTTTAAGCGAACTCAAAGAATTAAAAATAGATGACAATACCATTGTTGTACTAATGGCCGATCACGGGTATCATTTGGGGGAGCAGCAAATTTGGGGCAAACACACATGTTATGACTTGGCTACCAGAGTGCCTCTCATCGTTTATGATCCATCTGCACAGCGTGATAAAAAATTTTGTGACAAATTTGTAGAATCGCTCGATATATATCCTACGCTTGCTGAATTATGTAGATTGCCGCAACCGAAAAGATTTGATGGGAAAAGCTTCGCCGCGTTGCTTGAAAACGCTAATGCCAAGGGATTCGATGCTGCGTTTAATCAATACCAAACTTTCCAAAAAGATCCGTCGATCAAAGATTTAATGGCTTATGCCATACACACCAAAGATTACAATTACATTGAGTGGCAAGACCTTGAAAACGATAGGAAAGTGGTGCAAAGAGAATTGTATTATGTTAAGAACAACAGGGTTGAGCAAAAGAATATAGCCATCGATCAAAAAAATAATAACATAATTAAAGTATTTTCCAAAAAAATTGAAGATAAATATAATCCATACCGGATAGCATTTGATAAATACGAACGTATGTCTAAAGAGAAAAAATAATGGACATATCTTCAATACCCTCTGATGAAAGGAATGGAGGTGTATGAACCAATTCAATTATGTCCTGACATATAAATTGTGCGGTCAAAAAGCTTATGACCATAAAAAACCTATAACAGATGGTAATAAACAAAAGTATTAGAAAGACATTACTTCTGGGAGGAATAGCAATGCTAAGCCATGTTGCCATGGCAGAAAAGAAACCCAACATCCTTTTTATCGCAATTGATGATATGAACGATTGGGTTGGGGTCTTAGGAGGTCAAAAACAGGCAAAAACTCCAAACATTGATAAACTGGCTAAATCTGGGATTAATTTTACAAACGCTCATTGTTCTGCGCCAGGGTTCTCACCTAGCCGGAATGCAATACTGTATGGTATAGAACCATATCGTTCAGGAATGTATGCATTCTACCATGAAGCAAATATGAAACCAACTCTTGAAAAATACACTTCTCTTATACGGCTATTTAAAGAAAATGGTTATGATACGTATGGATCAGGAAAAATTCATCACGATAATTATGGTGGAAAGGCTTTTCTACAAGGTGACCGGAGTGAATTTACAGAAAACAATGAGGGAGAGTTAGAAAAATTGCCGCGCTTAAAGCTGGATAAAACGGTTGGTTTTACTGAAAAAGGAGGTGGTGAAATGAGTTTCTGTCCAACAACATCACCTTTAGAGGATCACCCTGATTATGTTACGGCACAATTTGGCGTTGAAATTTTGAATCGAAAGCATGATAAACCCTTTTCCCTTGCAGTTGGTTTTCATAAACCACATTTACCTTTTATCTGTCCTAAAGAGGAGTCTCCTTTTGTTTTGCCAGGTATCATTCCTGGAATGGTACTTAAAAAAATGATAGATGCTGATCGTCCCGATAAGACGGGTGTACGACAAAATTCCGGTTTAAGGGAAAAAAGGTTATACTTTTGTAAATCAACTAAAAATACAAACAAGTATAACCTTTAACCCCAAGGAGCATGGCAACAAATTTAGATGAAATAGTAGTGT
>JAMDDG010000028.1 GCA_023488865.1 Bacteroidota bacterium
CAGGGATCACAGACCCTGATTTCAGGGAAAAGATGAAGGAATTTTTGCCCGTAAATTCCAGAAACACTGCGGAAGAAACCGCATTTTTGGAATCACTTCATTACCTTTCTTTGGATACCTCCAATGCAGAGGATTACCTTAAGCTGAAAACCAGACTGGAAGCGTTGTCCAAACAATTGTCAATACCGGCCAATTATATCTTTTATTTATCGACCCCGCCTCAGCTGTATCCGGTAATTCCGCAAATATTGGCGAAAGTCGGTCTTAATGAGTTAGTCAACGGTTTTAAAAGAATCATCATTGAAAAGCCTTTTGGTACCGATTTGACCACCGCCCGCGAACTCAACAAAAATTTATTGGCAAACTATGCGGAAGAACAATTATACCGGATCGATCACTACCTGGGTAAAGAGACAGTCCAGAATATGCTGGTAACCCGTTTTTCCAACGGAATTTTCGAACCCATCTGGAATCAGAATTTCGTCCACCATGTTGAAATAACCTCAGCTGAGACATTGGGCGTAGAAGAGCGTGGTGGATATTACGATCAGTCTGGCGCCTTGCGCGATATGATCCAGAACCACCTGATGCAATTAGTCGGACTGGTGGCAATGGAGCCGCCGGTAGTGATCGAAGCCAATGCCATCCGCAATGAGATGCTGAAAGTTTTTCAATCGTTGCGGCCCATCTGCGAAAGCGATGTTTCCCGGCAGGTCTTCCGCGGACAGTACACCCCATCCCACATTGGCGACGAACTCATCAAGGGCTACCGCGAAGAGAACGGGGTAAACCCCCAATCCCGGACGGAGACCTTCGTTGCCCTGAAGTTTTTTATCGACAATTTCAGGTGGGCCGGCGTCCCGTTTTATCTCCGTACCGGCAAGAAATTGCCAACACGGGTGACGGAGGTGGTCATCTATTTTAAGAATACCCCGCATCACCTGTTCGAATACCAGTCGGACGGGGAACCCAAAAACAATCAGTTGGTTTTGCGGATTCAACCCGACGAGGGGGTCCTGCTGAAAATCGGTATGAAAGTACCCGGGGCTGGCTTCAGGGTACAAAATAGGAACATGGATTTTCATTACAACGAACTCTCCGATGTTTATCTACCGTCGGCTTACAGCAGGTTGCTCCTCGATTGCATGCAGGGCGATGCCACCCTTTATTCGCGCAGCGACGCAGTCGAAAAAGCCTGGGAATATGTCCAGCCCATTCTCGATGCCTGGAAAAACAACCCCGACATACCCATTTATGGCTATCCTGCCGGTACCTGGGGACCAGAAATGGTCGACGATCTGGTCGAAAACGGCAGTTGGCGCAGACCCTGTAAAAATCTGGCGCACGATGGCGAATACTGCGAACTTTAATGCCTTATTGCCTGGATAGTATGACCGAAAATGTAGCTATTTTCAAGGATCCGGAAGCATTGGCCGAAAGTTTTAGCGATCAGCTGATGGAGTGGATAGCCAATTCACCCGGGATCCATTTTCACCTGGCAATTTCGGGTGGATCAACCCCCAACCTGCTATTCTCAGCGCTGGCCACAAAATATGCAGATTCTGTTCTCTGGCATAAAACCCACTTCTGGTGGGTGGATGAGCGAATGGTCTCCCCCGATAATCCTGAAAGCAATTTTGGAGTAGCCCGGAAACTACTCTTTTCAAAAATTGTACTGCCCGAAAAGAATATTCACCGCATACGGGGAGAAATGAACCCGCAACAGGAAGCAGCCTGTTACGCGAAAGAAATTGCGGAAGAGGTAAAAATGGTTGACGGTTGGCCTGTATTCGACCTTATTCTGCTGGGCTTAGGCGAAGATGGACATACGGCCTCCATCTTCCCTGATCAGATGGAAATATTGGAATCTGACCACATTTGTGAAGTCGCCCACCACTCGGTTTCCTTACAACCGCGGATTACCCTGACCGGCCGGGCGATCAACCACGCCCGGAAAATCTGTTTTCTCGTAACCGGAACAAAAAAGGCAGGAAGATTGGCTGAGATCTGGTCGAAAAGTGAAAAAGCAAAGCTACTGCCTGCTACCTGCGTTCGGCCCGTCAATGGCAAGCTGTACTGGTACGTTGACAAATCTGCCGCCCAACTTCTTCCATAAACCGGCTTTTCGAAACATCTCATCCACAAAGCCGTAGAATTGTCAGTCGGCCATTTTTTTTGAAATGGCCAAATTAAATATACTTTTGCACCTTCTTCGGGAAACAAAATAGAAATTATACCGGTTTTTAAGTTGAATACAATTGATCAATATGGCGAAGGATAGAAGAGCCGGACATCTTATTATGTTCGCGATAACGCTGATTTTTGGGATCAACATCCCGCTCTCCAAATCCCTGTTGCCGGTCTGGATCTCTCCCGAGGCACTGACACTGATACGGATACTCTTTGCAACTGCTATTTTCTGGATTGCCTCTCTTTTTGCACCGAGGGAAAAAGTACCTTGGAAAGATCACCGCTTCCTGTTTATCGGATCATTTTGCGGGGTGATTTTCAACCAGGGGCTGTTCATCACCGGACTGAACATGACCTCCCCCATTGATGCCTCAATTATCATTACAAGCGGGCCCCTTTTTGCCATGATTTTTGCCGCCATCATGCTGAAAGAACCCATATCCTTTTTAAAAGTTGCAGGAATTCTGGTGGGCGCATCGGGCGCTATTCTTTTGGTTTACAGTGGCTACCATTCTTCATCCACACATTCCAGCAGTTTGATCGGTAACCTGATGGTCATGGGCAGCTCCGCTATCTATGCGTTTTACCTGGTATTTACCAAGCCTCTAACATCCCGCTATTCAGCTATTACGATCATGAAATGGTTGTTTTTGTATTCTACCATTTTTGTGACCCCTTTCTTTTACCGGGAAATTCTGGCTATGCCGGTATTTCTTCATCCTGAGAAAATAGCCGTTCTTCAAATTCTGTATGTCCTGATTTTTGCAACTTTTATAGCCTATCTGCTGATCCCTTTGGCTCAACAGCGGCTCCGCCCTACTACCATCAGCATCTATAATAATTTCCAGCCTCTGGTGGCTTCGTTCGTCGCGGTAGCAGTCGGGATGGATCATTTTTCTGTGATCAAAGTTTTCTCCGCTATATTAATTTTTAGCGGAGTATACCTGGTTACCCGCAGCAAGGCCAAGCCGGAGGCGGAGAATGTGAAACCGTGAAACGGAACCCACAAAAAACCCGTCTCCTATAAAATTTTCAAACAAAATCCCCTTATTTCCCTCAATTTATAATTTAAATTGCTATTTTTGCCTCAGAATATAAGAAGACAACGATGATTTCGAACAATGCATTTTATTTTTGGTATTATTACCCCGGCTTTCAACAGGAGATCGGTAAGTAAGGCATTGTTTGAAAAGAAACGATAACATACAAAGAGGTCTCCCGGGTGGAGGCCTTTTTTATTGGGGTGATGAGTGATAAGTTATGAGTGATGAGTTGTTTGAAACGAAACATCGGTAGTTCAAATACTCTTCATACATAACTCATAACTCATAACTCATAACTTAAAATTAGCTATGAGATTAACTGTAGTAGGATTGGGTTTAATTGGAGGATCGATGGCGATCGACCTGAGAAAAAGCTGTTTTGCCACCGGGATCATCGGCGTGGACAACCTGCCTGAGCATGCCGCAGAAGCTGAAAAGCTGGGCATTGTCGACCGGGTTACCGATTTTGAAAGCGGAGTCAAAGAGGCTGACCTGGTATTGCTGGCATTGCCTGTCGACCAGATTATCAAGATGCTGCCAACTGTATTAGATCTGATATCCCCCTCCACAACCGTTGCCGATGTCGGTTCTACCAAGCGCCAAATCGTTGCATCAGTAGCGGATCACCCTCTCCGCGGAAACTTTGTGGCCACCCACCCAATGGCAGGAACTGAGGACAGCGGTCCGGGCGCAGCCATTTCCCGGCTTTTCGCCGGAAAACTAACCATCGTCTGCGACCACGAACAATCACGGCCCCAGCATCTGGCGCTGGTCGAGAAGATGTACCAGTCGTTGGGCATGTCGGCAGCCTACATGAGCAGCGATGAGCAGGACCACACCACTGCTTTTGTTTCGCACCTGCCCCACGCGGCAGCCTTTGCA
>JAMDDG010000037.1 GCA_023488865.1 Bacteroidota bacterium
GGTTTCAGGGATTTTGATATTGGAAAACCAGGAATCGTAACCTTTCAATAAAATATGTGTGAATCATGTAATTTAATTCAAGAGTTGTGTAACACTTCTACACCTAAAGAGCCTCAACTTTGACTTATCAATATTCACTTAAAAATTTACTATGAGAAAAACATTTCATTATCTCGCATTTCTATTCCTGATGCTCAGCTTGTCATTGGCCTCCTGCGTCTCAACCAATAAATTTAAGGCTTCGGAAGCCAGGGCCAACCAGCTCCAAAATGACAACGCAATTGTTCAAAACAAGCTGAATGATTGTAATACGAAAGTGAAAGATCTGAACGATCAAAAATATACCCTGCTGAACGAAAATCAGTCGGTCCAAAATGATCTGAAAGCACTTTCCGCCGAATCAAAAATGACTATCGCCGATCAGGCCAAGCGGTTAAAAAGGCTTCAGGATATAATTCAGGCACAAAAAGATGTCATGACCAGACTTAAAAATTCAATTACCGATGCGATGATGAGCTACAAAACAGACGAGCTAAACGTTTACTTCAAGGACGGAAATGTTTATGTTTCACTGGCCGAGAAATTGTTGTTCAAATCAGGAAGTGATGTTGTTGACCCAAAAGGAAAGGAAGCGCTTAAATCGCTTGCTTTGGTTATCAACAACACCCAAGACATCTCCGTGATGATTGAAGGACATACCGATAATGTTCCCATCAAAACAAGATTGTTCAAAGACAATTGGGATCTAAGTACAGCCAGGGCTACTGCTATTGTTAGGATTTTAACCGTTGACAACGGCTTCGATCCGACCAGGATCACTGCCTCAGGCAGAAGCCAGTTTCACCCTATTATGCCTAACGATGCAATAGAAGGACGTGCAGCCAACCGCAGAACAGAGATAATCTTATCCCCTGATTTAAAAGAGATTTATAAGCTGCTGGAACAATAAAACGAGTGGTCTCCGAAGGTTGAATATTAACTTCCGAGGTTGAAAATTCGAAACAACGAGTAGATAGTAACCAAAAAATTAAAAATTAAATTCAATGAGAACACTAAAATTAATCGTATTCGGCATGGTCCTGTTTTTGGCCGGAACGGTTCAAGCACAAATTTCGGTACGTTTTAACATTGGTTCAGCTCCGCAGTGGGCCCCTGTTGAATATGCCGATGCACACTATTACTACCTTCCCGATGTGGAAGCCTATTACGATGTTCAATCCTCCATGTTTATTTATTTAAATGGAAGAACTTGGGTGCACCGTACTTATCTGCCCTACCGATACAGAAATTATGATTTGTACCGAGGATACAAGGTAGCGATGAACAACTACCATGGAAATACCCCATACACCAATTTCTCCGACGATAGAATCAGATATTCAAAAGGCCATAACCGGGAAGTGCAAAAAACAATTGGGGAACGACCGGAAAGAGGAAACTACAGCGCCAAATATTACCGTGATAACAATCAGGTGAACAGGGGCCGTGGAAAATCCAACGATATGGGGGGGTATAATTACGATAAGAAAAATGAACATGGGAATGGAAAAGGAAATAATAAAAGAAAATAACAAACAACTTAAAAATTGAAATTATGAAAACTTCTGCTTTTGCTTTGCTGCTACTCCTAATGTTGGGTGGGATTAATTTGTCGGCACAACACATCAATTATTCAGAAAGATACGGAAATACCCTGAACGTTGGATTGGGGGTGGGAGGCTATGCCGGATATTACGGATACATTGGCCATTCCGTGCCTGTCTTAAATATCAATTACGAATTTGGTGTCGCCAACAATTTCACCCTGGCACCATTTGTAACTTTTTACTCCTATCACTATAACTATTATCGGGAGACCGTTATTCCAATAGGTGGAAAAGCGACTTACTATTTTGATCAAATTCTGGGGGCTGGAAAAGACTGGGATTTTTACCTGGCAGGTTCACTGGGATTTGCTATCGTAAACACTTCCTGGGACAATGGATATTATCAGGATAACAACTACCATACAGTAAATCCCCTTTTCCTGGATTTGCATTTGGGAACGGAATACCATATAAGTCAGAGGGTTGGAATATTCCTTGACCTTTCGACCGGAGTTTCAACAATCGGTCTTGCTTTCCATTAAATAATCTACGTTGTCAAACATTTGAGCTCTTTACCCTTAATGAGTTACAGTATAAAAAAGAACAGCTTCCCATATTCATACCGGGAAGCTGTTCTTTTAACTACTTTATTCAAATGTTAATTCACATAATCACTTAACCATCTGATTAATTTTTTCCTTGTAAAGAAGATCCTACTCTTGATTGTTCCCAACGGAAGATCAAGTTTTTCGGCTATTTCCTTGTATTTGTACCCATTTAAAAACAACTGGAACGGCTCTCTGAATTCATCTTCCAAGAGGTTGATTTTTAGATATATCTCTTTCTCTGCATGAATAGAATCAACAGAAGGGTAAAAATCATCTTTGGAGAAAGAAACCTGCAACCTATTTGACTGATTCTCAAAAGTTGTTTTTGCCTTTATATTTCTTCTGTATTCATTGATGAAAGTATTTTTCATGATCGTATAAACCCAGGCTGTCAAATTGGTTTCTGAAGAAAATTTACTTTGATAGGTAAGCGCTCTTAAATAAGTTTCCTGAACGAGATCGTGGGCCTTATCTGAATTACACGTCAGGCTGAGTGCAAAATAATACATTTTGTTCTCCAGTCCGGTTAATGAATTTTGAAATTGGATCGTAGTCATGGCTGAAAATTTGGTTCACTGATTAAATAAGCATTCTCACTGATCAAAATAGGGTTCAAATGTATCAAATGAAATATCAGTTCCAAAATTCATTTACATAAATATTTTCAAATTAACTATTCATTCTAAATAAGAATAGAAATAACATACTGATAATTAATCATATGCAAAAATATTATATGTTAATTATAAATTACACCAAAAATTGATTATTTTTTTCAAATTGACATTTTCACTTATCAAAGTATGGTTTTTGCTTACCAAATTCAAAATCAAATCTGATAGGTTATCCTAAAAAAAGCCCGAAATCAAATTCCGGGCTTATGCTTATAAACTTTTGAGATTAGTCTAACTCCAGATCTACGTCCATTAATTCATACCATGGTAACCCATAAATATTTAAGGCTTTCATAAATGGGTCGGGATCAAACTCTTCCACATTGTACACTCCTGGCTTTTTCCATTTTTCTTCAAGGAACATCATGGCGCCAATCATGACAGGTACTCCTGTTGTATAACTGATTGCCTGTGTGCCCGTTTCAGCGTAAGCAGCCTCATGACTACAGTTGTTATAAACGTAGTAGGTTTTTACCTTTTTGCCCTTTACCCCCTTAATGCGGCATCCAATGGATGTCTCTCCCGTATAATTTTCTCCGAGTTCTTCAGGTTTGGGTAAAACAGCTTTGAGAAACCGGATCGGCACGATCTCCTTTCCTTCGTAATTGATTGGAAGTATACTTGCCATTCCAATATTCTGAATAACACGAAGATGCGTCAGGTACTCCTGGCCAAAGGTCATCCAGAAGCGGGCCCTTTTGATAGTTGGGAAATTTTTTACCAATGATTCCAACTCTTCGTGGTAGATCAGGTAAGACTCCTTTTCTCCTATTCTGGGATACGTAAGGGGCATATGTATTTCATGTGGCTCTGTCATTACCCATTTCCCGTTTTCCCAATATTTGCCTTTTTGAGTTACCTCTCTGATGTTGATCTCGGGATTAAAATTGGTTGCGAAAGCCTTCCCATGATTTCCCGCATTGCAATCAACAATATCAAGGTATTGTATTTCGTCGAAATGATGTTTGGCCGCATAGGCAGTATAAACCCCGGAAACCCCAGGATCAAATCCGCAACCCAAAATGGCTGTCAAACCTGCCTTTTCAAATTTTTCTTTGTAGGCCCATTGCCATTTATACTCAAATTTAGCCTCATCCAATGGCTCGTAATTGGCAGTATCCAGGTACGAAACCCCTGTTTCGAGGCAGGCATCCATAATAGTCAAGTCCTGGTAAGGGAGCGCCACATTTACAACCAAATCCGGATGAAAAGAACGGATGAGTTTAATTAATT
>JAMDDG010000131.1 GCA_023488865.1 Bacteroidota bacterium
ATGTCTCCAATAGGGGAATGAACACCATTTCCATTTTTTCGGTGATGCCGAAAGAGGCAAAAATCAAACTGATCGGATACGAAGATACACGGGGGGAGATACCCCGCAATTTCACCTTAACCCCCGACGGCGACTATCTGCTGGTCGCCAACCAGAATACCAACAACATTGTGGCCTTCAAACGCAATGCGGAAACCGGATTGCTGACTTTTACCGATCAGATCAACGCATTTAAGCCGGTATGCCTGTTGTTTAAATAGATCCTTCCCGGTTAGTAATGCTTATATTTAAGCCTGCTCAAACTTGGTTGATACAACACTTACCATTATGAAGAAGTCTTTCTTGTTCCGTAAAACTAAATTTTTCTCAAGAAAACTTTTGGGAATAGTTATCTTAATTTTTGTCTTCGCATTTGGCGGGTACTGCCAATCCGGAAAACCCCGTGTGGATATTAACAGGGTTTATCAGTCGGAAGTTGAGCGTTTATTGTTACCTGGTAGCCAGGGAACTGAAACATCCCTAATTGCTGCATTTCTGGTACATCCTACAGTCGATCCCGATTATTCTATCTGCCTGAAAGATAGCGACCGGCAATTCTTCCTGGAATTACGGTTACTTGACAAAAACCTTAATCAAGAATTAATGACCAAGTTTATGCAAAAGCAGAGCCTTACCTTACCTTACCTTTAAAGGCAAACGTTTATTCAACATCTGTTGGTAAGGCTTTTAAAAAGAAAATGCTTAAAGCATTTGATAGCATAAGTATAAGCCCAATCAAGAAAGATCCTCTTCTTGCTGAGCAATATGATGGCATAACCTATGAGTTTATATGGGTTAAGAATGGGGGAATGAAGAAAATTCCTATTTCTTTTAATATCAAAGCCGAAAGTTATGAATCGGGATTAATTAAGCTTCTTTCTCAGATTTCCGGTGATTTGAAAAATAACTTATTTAAAGGAACAAAGTACTTCGACAAACTCAAATGATTTTGCCAGGAGTTTACAGCTTCTTCACCACCGCCAGTGCAGCCTCATAATTAGGTTCGTGGGTTACTTCAGAAACATATTCTACATATCTCACAATACCTGATTTGTCGATTATGACGGTACCGCGGGCCAGCAGGCGAAGTTCCTTGATCCAGAAGCCATACTTCTGGCCAAAATCCAAATCTTTGTGGTCGGAGATGGTTTTGATGTTCTCGAGTCCTTCTGCAGCACAAAAACGGCTCTGGGCAAAAGGAAGGTCGCATGAAATGGACAATACCACCACCTCTTTCATGTTGTTTGCTTCCGCATTGAACCTTCTGTTCTGGGCAGCGCAAACGCCGGTGTCAATAGAAGGATAGGCCGACACAATGATCGCCTTTCCGGCATAATCAGATAGCTTAACTGATGCCAAACCTGCACCGACAGCCACAAAATCAGGGGCTTTATCCCCAACTTTGATTTCATTGCCCAGCAGTGTTATTGGCTTACCGGCAAACGTAACTTTTACTGAATTTTCTTGCATACAATGTTTTTTAAGATTTTATTATGACAATTTTAAACCAATATCGAAGGTTGTATTGTTCACAGTTTCTTATACGGATTTTACCTTAAAGAGATTCACAAATTTCCGGGCTGTTATGACGGTTACTTTCGCCTTTTTACTTTTGCCTTTTGCCTTTTGCTTTAAAACTGTTCCAGTTCTGAAAAAAAGAATGAACCCTCTATGAGCGCATTTTCGTCGCTGTCGGAGCCATGAATGGCATTGGCTGTAAAAGACTCTGCAAAAAGCTGGCGGATCGTGCCGGGAGCCGCATTGGCCGGATTGGTGCTTCCGATCAGTTCCCGAAAATCGGCGATCGCGTTCTCTTTTTCCAGTATGGCTGCCACAATGGGGCCTGATGACATAAAGGTGACCAAACCTTCAAAGAATGGCTTCCCGGCATGGATGCCATAAAAAGCTTCCGCATTGGCCCGGGTCATCCTGGTAAGTTTCATTGCTTTGATCCGAAAGCCATGTTCGGTGATTATTTTCAGAATTGCCCCTATGTGTTGATTGCGCACCGCGCAGGGTTTGATCATGGTGAAAGTGAGGTTCTGTGCCATTTTAATTGAATTATCAGTTGGTAAAATTTTTGAATAAAAGTACAAAAAATCGGCAGACCGGTCGTGACGATTATTCACATTTGTTCCCAAATGTGCTTTCAGGGTACTGAGAAGCCACTATTCTCAAATTCGCAAATGATAGGGGCGATTGACAAAGAATAGACTATTTTTGTGTTGTAAGTAATTGGAAAGAAATAATGAACCATTTAATTTTGATTTCTTTTTTTGACCCCTCTAAATCTCCCCAAAGGGAAGACTTCATATTCGTGTTCTGATCGGCATCAGTGCACTACTCCCCTCCTTTGGAGGGGTTGGGGGAGGTCGAAATATCAAAATATCAAAATAAAAGATATGACAATATATTGTTCCTACTACTTAGTTGAAAAAAAGCAATCGTTATGACCAACATCGATATTTCTACCTGTCATTCACTTTTAACGTGGATGAAGGAACAGGTAAAAAAAATAGTAATCATTACCCATTCCAATCCGGATGGCGATGCGCTTGGATCGTCGCTGGGACTAAACAGTGTATTGCTGAACGCCGGATATAGCTCTGCGGTGGTATTCCCGACCGATTTTCCGCCACTTGTCCCTGATTTAAACAAATACAGCAACTGGGTTATTTACGAACGTCACGAAAAGGCAGCGAATCAATTGATCCGGGAAGCAGACCTGCTGTTTTTTCTCGATTTTAACGACCTGAAAAGGATGGGAAAACCGGCAAAGAACTTGGAAAAGCTATCGAAAAAGGTGGTGTTGATCGATCACCATCCGCAACCTGCCATTGATACCCCATTTTTGTTCTCCGATACAAAAGTCAGCTCAACTGCCGAGCTGACCTATGATTTTGTCATCAAAATGGGGTGGGAGGAGCAGTTGGATGCAACCGGCGCAATTGCTTTGCTGACCGGTATCATTGCTGATACGGCTTCTTTCAGCCACAATGCCAGAAGGCCGGAACTTTACAGTGCGGTAGCCGCTTTGATCAGCAAGGGCGCCGATCAGCATAAAATTCAGGAGGCGCTTTTCAACACCAACAGCGAAGATAGGTTGCGGCTTTTGGGCTATGCATTGTCGGAAAAGATGGAGGTTTTTCCGGAATACCATGCCGCTATTATCGTTTTGACGAAAGAAGAACTAAAAAAATACAATTTTAAAACAGGGGATACAGAGGGTTTTGTCAATTATCCACTCTCGATCAAAGGAATTATTTTCTCCTCTTTTTTTCTGGAAAATGAGGAGAAAATCAAGATCTCTTTTCGGTCGAAGGGCGGTTTTGCGGTCAATGAATTTTCTGCCAAACATTTCAGTGGAGGAGGCCACCTCAACGCTGCCGGAGGTGAATCCCGTCAACCACTGGGTGAAGCAATTCTAAAATTGAAAGCGCTCCTTCCGGAATACGCAGAAATACTTAAGAAAGAAAGCCTGCAGGAGGAATAATTTTTATTGGATCAGGCTTGGCTTAGGGTTAAATTTGGTTAATTTTGCGGAGATCAACCTAAATGGGTGATCAAATGTTGAGTAGATCGCTAAGTTTTTGTACCATTGCATTCGAAATTAGCGGAATATCCGAAAACACAATAATTTGTATCGATGAAGTCAGGAAAATATACGTATCTGTTTTTAGTTGTAACCCTGGTATTGGGACTTGCTTCCTGTAAGAAAACTACCTTACAAATTGAGCGGGACAACGAAAAGTTGTTGTTGGAAAAATACATCAATAAATACCACAAAGGGATCACCCCTACTGCCTCCGGATTGTACTATATCGAAACAAAAAAAGGAACCGGTGATTCGATTGTTGCAGGTAATTATGTAAAGGTCTTTTACAATGGATACCTGATCGAAAATAATGACACGACGGGTGTCAGGGATGGTTTGAAATTCGATTCTTCTGGCGACTATGAACCCTTTAGCTTCACGGTAGGAAGCAGTTCTGTAATAGCGGGATGGGACGAAGCCATCACCCACATGAGAAGCGGGGGAG
>JAMDDG010000244.1 GCA_023488865.1 Bacteroidota bacterium
TGAAACAAGGAAAATTGATTGTTGTCTACATTTGATTCCAAAAACCCACGAAACTAATCCATTTTGGCTAAAATCCGAATATTTGGCAAGCCTGGAAGCGAAAAAGATGTTGTGGAACATGTTTTGGATTCGGATTTTGCCCGACAGGACACAAGGCATAAGAGAAAATATTGATTCCAGCGAATCGTGAAGTGCCCATCCTGCTTTTTGACGGAGTTTGTAATTTATGCATAAGCGTTGTGAATTTCACCATAAAAAGAGATCCACAAGAAAGATTCAAATTCGCTGCATTGCAATCCGAAAGTGGGCAAGCATTGCTTAAAAAATTTGGTTTACCAACAAATGATTTCGACTCATTCGTTTTCATTCGTGGAGAAAAGTGCTTTCTCAAATCAACGGCAGCACTTCATGTTTTGAGAGAGTTAGGAGGAATTTGGATGCTCTTTTATGCTTTTATTGTTTTCCCAAAGCCATTAAGGGATTTCGTATATGGCATCGTTGCAAAAAGACGATACCGCATCTTTGGAAAACGAAATACCTGCATTGTTCCAACCCCAGAAGTCAGACGAAGGTTTTTACAATGACAACAAAAAGAAAAACTGCAGGTAGTTGAGTGGACGGCCCAATAGGAGAAAACATATCAATAAAATACAGCCCTTCAGGTAAATGCAAAACATTGATTTAATTGCCACGAGAAACATCAAAGATTTTAAGAACAGCGCTCTTGGCGTAATGACTCCTGGGAATTATTTAAAGTCAATAATTTTGATCCACTGATAAAGGCTCGCATAAATAAGCTGCAAAACGTCAGTTGTAATTTCGAAAACCTGCACAACCTAAATGTTACTTCTTGATTTACAAGGCAAATAGACATCTGCTATTTTTTTTGTAAATTTGTATGTTTTAAAGCGACAAGATAGATGCTTAATGTACAAAAACAGATAGATTATTGGATTAATGGCGATGATGATGATCTGCTTACAGCAGATTTATTGATTCGCGGGAAACGGGTTCTTCATGGATTGTTTTTTTGCCATCTAGTGATTGAGAAAGCAATAAAAGCTCATTATGTTAAAACAACGGGCAATGTTGCTCCACGAACACACAATTTGATAAATCTTTCCGAGAATGCAGGATTAATATATGATAATGACACTCAGATATTTTTAGGAATCTTAATGAAATATCAATTACAAGGACGTTACCCTGATTATAATCCGGTTCTTCCTGATTTGATACGAGTAAGTGAGTATTTTGATAAAACCAAAAACTTATTACAATGGCTAAAAGCGAAGTTATAGAGATTTTAAGAAAATATATTTACTTATTACGGGCAGAAGGAATTGCTGTAGATAAGGCATTTTTATATGGTAGTTATTTGACAAATACAGCGACAAATGATAGCGACATTGATTTAATGATTGTTACGGAGAATGAAAATGACGATTATTTAACTGGCAAGATATGGAGTTTGACACAAAAAGTTAATTCAAAAATTGAGCCCTATCTGGTAGGAACAAATCGTTTTTACAACAATGATAATTCGCCATTGATTGATTTAGTTAAAAGGACAGGATTAGAAATTGCATAACTAAAACTACCTACAATACTCAGAATGGAGCAATTCCTCCGGAATTTTTAATTTATCTCAAATACCTTTTATCATTTTTAACACCGCCTCCACCACCGAATCAACATTGGGTTTGGAAAAATACTCGCCGTCGGTACTGTAAGCGCCACGATGGTCTTTGGCCGAAATAACCAGCGGCTGGGCATCCAGGGCGTAGAAAGCCTCTTCCTGCTCAAGGATCTTTTGGAGCATGTAACCGGTCCCGCCGCCCGGCACATCTTCATCCAACAAAACGAGGTGATTGGTTTTCAGCAGCGACTGGGTAATCAGGTGATCTGTATCAAAAGGGGCCAGGGTCTGCACGTCAATTAACTCTACCGAGATGCCCAACAATTTCAGGATCGCGCTTGCTTCCATGGCGATGGTCACATTCCAGCCATAAGTAACCAGGGTTACATCCGTACCTTCGAGCAAAATTTCGGGCTGACCCAACGGAACGCAGAACTCTCCAAGGTTATCCGGCAACTTCTCCCGCACATAATATCCTTTCAAAGGTTCGATCACCAAGGCAGGCTCATTCCCTTTTAGCAGCGTATTGTAAAAACCTGCCGCCTGTGTCATATTTCTGGGTACGCAAAGATGGATGCCCCGCATCGAACCCAACAGCATGCTCATGGGAGAGCCCGAGTGCCACATACCCTGAAGCTGGTGGCCGCGGGTACGGATAATCAGCGGGGCGATCTGCCGGCCACAGGTTCGGTAATGCAAGGTGGAGAGATCATCCGCCAGCGTTGGGAGTGCATAAATCAAATAATCAAGATATTGTATTTCAGCTATGGGTTTAAATCCCCGAAGCGCCAGACCGATCCCCTGACCAATAATAGTGGTTTCCCGGATTCCCGTATCGAAAACACGATGGACCCCAAATTTCTCCTGTAACCCTTTTGTCTCCTGGTTGACCCCGCCCAAGACGCCGGTATCTTCCCCAAAAGTGAGCAGCAGCGGGTATTTATCGAACAGACGGTCAAAGTTGAGATTCAGCAATTCGGTCCCTGTCACCAACTTTGGTTCGGGCCGGTAAATGGCTGCTATGGCTTTCCCGGTAGGTTCTTCTTCCTTACCAGGAGTTTGCCCTTCACTGAACAATCCGGCGCCAATCGCTTCGGACGAAGCGATCCATTCGGTAAGTTGACGGCTAAATCCATTTAGCGAATCAATTTTGGCGATTGACCTGGATAGGGCGTGGGCAAAACGGATTAAATCCTTACGGGTTGGATAAGAAGCCTTCAGCAGCTCGTTCAGCTCCCATTTTTTGTTGGCGAGCGGACCATATTCTTTGGAAATGGCTTCAGTCACGGCTTGCAGTCCGGTACGTTCGGCTTCAAAACCTGATTTAAAATTGTGCCAGGCCAGGTCGCGGGCGTTTTTTGCTTCCTGCAGGGCCTCCTCTTCCAGCCGATCGAGGGTATCTTCATCCCCATATCCTTCTGCTAATATCCATTCCCTGAACTTGATGATTGGATCAAAGTCACGTTCCCACTGCAACCGGTCCGCGGTTTTATACCTCTCGTGCGACCCGGAGGTGGAGTGTCCCAACGGCTGGGTAAGTTCATCCACATGAAAAATAACCGGTTGCTGTTTGGTCCGGCAGAGGGCAATTCCTTCCTCGAAAGCCTTCACCATGCAGGGATAGTCCCACCCTTTGCATTTGTAAATCAGACATCCGGGGTCATCCCCTTTGGCCCGAAACCCTTCCAATGCTTTGGAAATACTTCCCTTAGCAGTCTGAAGATCTACAGGGACGCTGATCCCAAACCCGTTGTCCCAGATTGCCATGGCCAACGGCACCTGCATCACACAGGCAGCGTTGATGGTTTCGAAAAACATGCCCTCCGAAGTGCTCGATTCGCCGATGGAGCCGAATGCCACCTCATCGCCGGTAACCAGATCAGCTAAATGCTGGGCAAATTCGGGATGCTCCCTGACCAGCTTGGAAGCTTGCGCCAAACCCAGTAAGCGAGGTATCTGTCCGGCTGTCGGGGAGAGATCCGCAGCCGAATTTTTCATCAAAGCCAGCTTATTGAATGAGCCTTCTTTATTCCAGGTTGCTGTTGAGTGGTGGTTGTTGAAGTTCCTTCCTCCTGTAGAAGGATTATTTTCGCGGCTGGTATCTCCGTAAAGTTGGGCAAAAAACTCGACGGGCGTCATCATTCCTGCCGCCAACAGGAAAGTCTGGTCGCGGTAGTACCCTGAACGCCAGTCACCTTCACGGTAGTTTTTTACGTAGGCAACCTGCGCCAACTCTTTTCCATCGCCAAATATGCCAAAGGGAGCCCTGCCCAGGTGCACCTCTTTCCGGCCCAGAATACTCAACTGGCGACTGAGAAAGACCGTATAATAATCTTTCAGAACACTTTCTTTTGAAAAAACAGACTGACTTACAGATACTTTTAAATCCATCAACGAAAATTAGTGCAAATTTTACAATGCATGACTAATCA
>JAMDDG010000318.1 GCA_023488865.1 Bacteroidota bacterium
ACAATTGGGCAAAGAAGCGGAAAATCATACCCAAAGCAAAACTGAACAAAATGGCACAAACATACAAGAGGATGGTTGACAACAGGCTTTGTTGGCCAAATACGTCGACTTTGGCTGTTTTGCTTTCTGTATGATTGTTATTATTCTCATTTTCAGTAATATCAGGCATCTTGCTTTTAATAAAAGCAATAATAAGTACCAAAATAATAACAGCCAGCGCTACATAGGGTACCCACATGGTTTTGTGCGCAATTTCAGCATTTTGCTGAGCGTTAAGGGTATTATCGGAATGGTAAAAATACAATCCGCCAATAAACGGGGCAATTGGCCAGCCAATGGCATTGAAAGATTGCGCAAGGTTAATACGGGAGGCTGCATATTTTGGATCCCCCAACACAGTGGTATAAGGATTGGCAACCGTTTCGAGGAAGGAAAAACCCATGGCAACCAGGCAAACGCCTAAGAGAACCGCCCAGAACCCGTCAATTTTGGTTGCGGGATAAAACCACAGACAGCCCACTGCAGCTAAACTCAGTCCTAAAATAATCCCCCATTTATAACCCAGTTTATGAATAAACCATCCGGCAGGCAATGCCATGAAAAAATAGCCCAGATAATGTGAAAACTGAACATTGGCCGAGTCGGCCTTTGTCAGGTGGTAGTAATCCTGAAAATGCTTGTCCATGGTGTCTATCAGGCTGTTGCCAACCGCCCATAAGGTAAAAAGAAGCGCAACCAGGAAGAAAATTACAACGTGGTTTCTTCCGTCTTCAGTGGTAAAAAGACCTTTTTTTGTTCTTTCCATTTCGTAAGGAATAAATATTGATTTTTCGAATTAGTAAAATGATGCCTGATCACACGACTTCCTATTCCAAGAGACTATCCTGAAATAGCCGGATGAAGGGAAAATGAAACAAGGAAAATTGATTATTGTCTACATTTGATTCCAAAAACCCACGAAACTAATCCATTTTGGCTAAAATCCGAATATTTGGCAAGCCTGGAAGCGAAAAAGATGTTGTGGAACATGTTTTGGATTCGGATTTTGCCCCCACGCTGGTGCAGCAGGGTGAGTTTGCACGACGGTCTATCCTTTTGCAAGCTTTGATGTTTGGATTTTAATAGGTAAATTTATAATCCTCTAACACGCAACAAGTCGGCATCAATAAATCCAAATTATGAGTATAATAGTCGCATATTTGTTGTGAATATAAACGTTGTCACCAATTTAATCATATCATGAGAACACTTTTAAATCCAAATGACATTAACCTCCGTGAATTATTTTCGGTAAAGCATATTCTCAATTCAAGAGGATTTAATGTTTCAAAGATCGGTGAAAATGATGACTTAATGATTCCAAAGTTTTATTGGCCTACTCATGAATGTGATTTCTTATTTGAAGTTTTCAATTCTGTAAAAAATAGAAATGAAATTCTCAATTTAATTAACCGACGTATTGACAATCCACATTCAGAGTTGGTAAAAAGTCTTATTAAAACTGATGGTTTTCAACCTGACAGAAAAAAGTTTACTACGACATATGAATGGTACATTGGGGAGCTTTTAGTTAGAGAATTTAGTGCTTTCTCATATTCTTATGGAGTTGAAATAGATAATATTAAAAGAAATTCAACTTCTAATGAATCAGGCGACTACGACATTATTTCGGTTCTTAGAAACACTAATTTAATTTACATTGAATGTAAATCAGGAAGGTCAAGAAATATTGATAAGGAACATATTTTAAAATGTATTGAGAGAGGACTTTCGATTCATTGTGAATTTTCAATTATGATTATTGACGACGATATAAATGAAGAAGTATTGGTATGGACTTTAAAAGATATTAAACACCCACTTGCAAATATTAGTCACCTGAATAATATTGGAATTAAGGATTTAGAAACATCCAAAGTTTATGAGTGGGGTAATTGCTATTTCATAACATCAAAGAAAGATGTTGAAGAACAGCTGCGAACTGTTTTGAGAATAAATGAAGCTAAAAAAATCTTTGATAATTATGTGACAGGAATTGATAATGAATCGTATAACAATCTAGGCTATGAAAGGAAAGAAATAAAAGTTGCTGATCGGGCAGACGGCCCCGCCAGTAAGGGCTGACTGGGAGTGCTCCTCACTCCACTGTACATACGGCTCTCGTATACAGCGGTTTCCCGATAACATCGAGATGGAACAATTTTCTCGTAATAACTAAGTAAAGCCTCATAACCTCTTTTCACAAGCCTTCTAACGTAATCATTGTTACCAGAATTAGACTTTGGGCAGCTACCATGTGAAGAAGTTTATCGGTTAAATCCCGGCCTGCATATATTCTCAGATCGTTACCAGCATTCCAGAAATGCGCGTTCTACCGATAGATTTATCACCAAATATTAATTAAATTTGTCAGAATAAAACAGGTTAACAATGAGGATACAAAAGGTTTATATTGATACATCTGTACTTGGAGGTTATTTTGACAAAGAATTTGACGTTGCGACCCGAAAATTTTTCGATGAGGTAAAAAAAGGAGAATACATTGTTGTAATTTCCAATATAACCGAAGGAGAATTATTAAATGCCCCAGAAAGAGTAAGGTCTTTATTAAATCTTTTAGGCATTGATTACGAAGTAATTAAACTAACAGATGATGTTGTAAATTTGGCATTAGAGTACATTAGGGAGAATGTCGTTGGTCAAACAAGTTACGATGATTGTTTGCATATTGCAATTGCTACAGTTTCACGACTTGACTTGTTAGTAAGCTGGAATTTTAAACACATTGTAAATATCAAAAGGATTAGAGGATACAATGGGATTAATATTAAAAACGGTTATCCTTCGATCGAAATTCGTTCACCCAAAGATTTGATTGATTATGAAAACGACTAAAGATTTTGATTGTGTAAAAATGATGCGAGATATTCGTGATAAAGTAAATACGGAGATTGTTAAAATGGATTCTGCCCAAATTATTGAGTATTTCCGCAAAAAATCAGAGGACTACGAAAGAAAATATGGCCAGCCGGTAAAGGCTAATACGTAATTGATTTTTAGGCTGGTCGCATATATTTACTGCTCGCTTGGAAGTCCCTTTATCATTTTTAACACCGCCTCCACTACCGAATCAACATTGGGTTTGGAGAAGTATTCACCATCGGTGCCGTAAGCCCCGCGATGGTCTTTGGCTGAAATAACCAGCGGCTGGGCATCTAATGCGTAGAAAGCCTCTTCCTGCTCAAGGATCTTTTGGAGCATGTATCCGGTCCCGCCGCCCGGCACATCCTCGTCCAACAAAATGAGGTGATTGGTTTTCAGCAGGGACTGCGTGATCAGGTGGTCTGTATCGAAAGGGGCCAGGGTCTGCACGTCAATTAACTCTACCGAAATACCCAACGATTTCAGGATCGCGCAGGCTTCCATGGCGATGGTCACATTCCAGCCATAAGTAACCAGGGTTACATCCGTACCTTCCAGCAAAATTTCAGGCTGACCCAACGGAATGCAGAACTCTCCCAGGTTATCCGGCAGCTTCTCCCGCACATAATATCCTTTCAAAGGTTCGATCACCAGGGCAGGTTCATTCCCTTTTAGCAGCGTATTGTAAAAACCTGCTGCCTGCGTCATATTCCGGGGTACGCAAAGATGAATGCCCCGCATCGAACCGAGCAGCATGCTCATGGGCGAGCCCGAATGCCACATCCCCTGCAACTGGTGACCGCGGGTGCGGATAATCAGGGGTGCGATCTGCTTGCCACAGGTACGGTAATGCAAGGTGGAGAGATCATCCGCCAGGGATGGAAGGGCATAAATAAGATAATCAAGGTATTGAATTTCAGCTATGGGCTTAAACCCCCGAAGCGCCAGACCGATCCCCTGACCTATAATCGTGGTTTCCCGGATACCCGTATCAAAAATGCGATGGACCCCAAATTTCTCCTGCAACGCTTTTGTCTCCTGGTTGACCCCGCCCAAGACGCCGGTATCTTCCCCAAAAGTGAGCAGCAGCGGGTATTTATCGAACAGACGGTCAAAGTTGAGATTCAGCAATTCGGG
>JAMDDG010000230.1 GCA_023488865.1 Bacteroidota bacterium
TAAGGTTGAGGGCCTTAAAATAATCAACTAAAGGATGATACAGAAAAATAAATTGTTTATTGCTTTCATTATTATTGTTTTGTCACATACTGCTTCAATTGCTCAAAACAATAGAGTTACCAAGGAGACTGTAACCCTCACGCCCTGGGTTAATCAAAATAATCTTCCTACAGATGTAAAATACACGAACCTTAAGCTCTCGCCTTCTGAAAGGGCCAAAGATGTGATAAAACACATGACTTTTGAAGAGAAAGTGCAATTAACCGGTGGATGGAAGGGGTTTTACTTTACGGGGATCCCCAGGCTTGGATTGCGCCCTGTGGTCATGTCTGACGCAAGCCAGGGGGTACATTTAAGAAGTAAGATACCAACAAAAGTCAGCACCTCTTTCCCCGGTATGCTGGCTTTAGCTTCAACCTGGGATCCTGATCTGGCAAAAACATTTGGCGAAAAAATGGGGGAAGAATGCCGGGCATTAGGAATTGATATTTTACTCGGCCCCGGTATAAACATGTACCGGACTTCTGAAGGGGGCCGAAATTATGAATACATGGGCGAAGACCCATACTTGACCTCTGAAAAAGCCTGTAATTATATTCAGGGCCTGCAAAGTAAAAAAGTTATTGCTGTAGCTAAGCATCTTATTGCCAATGACCAGGAATTTTGCCGGCACATGATGAGCAGCGATGTAGATGAACGTGCGCTTCGTGAAATTTATTTGCCACCATGGGAAGCGGTGATTGAAAAGGGGGGAATAAAAGGGGTGATGACCGGGAACAACCTGTTAAATGGCATTCCCAATTCCATGAATAAACCCTTGTTGGCCGATGTGCTTAGGAAAGAATATGGTTTCTCGGGCATAGCCATGACCGACTGGCAGAATACCATTTATCATCCGGCAAAGCAAAACTTGGTACTGAACTCTGGAATTAGCCTGCTCATGCCCACCAATGAAACCTTTGCCAATTATTTATCAACGTATTTAGAGAATAATCCTTCAAAAAAAGCAGAGGTGGAACGTGAACTGGATCAAATGGTTTATGATAATCTGTTGCCCTTGTTTGAAATGGGCGTTTACGACCGTCAGGCGGTTGATTCATCCTATTTACCCAGCATCAAAGAACATAAAATATTTGCCCGCAAATGTGCAGAGGAAGCAATCTGTTTACTGAAAAATGAAAATCATTTACTTCCTGTTTCTTTGGGAAAAAAGGTTTTAATGATGGGCGGCCCGGAAGTATATAGCGGGCAAGGTAGCGGTTTTGTACTGGGTTTTGACCATACTGATTTTGCTTCAGGTATGCAAAATGTTTACGGACAGAATTTTAAATGTATTGTCAAACCGTCAGATGAAGAAATCCGAAATGCAGATGTCGTATTATACCGGTTGAATAAACCTGCCGGAGAAGGGGAAGATGTTCCTTTTTATGAACCGGCTGAGGTAAATCCTGAAATCATTCATTGTGCCTCGCTTAATCCCAATGTGGTTGTTATCATCAGTGCCGGAAATGGATTGGATATGCCCTGGCTTCCCAAAATCAGAGGCGTTCTATATACTTATTTCCTTGGTCAGGAAAGGGGAAATGCCCTTGCCGACATTATCAGCGGAAAAGTAAATCCTTCCGGACACTTGCCCTTTACACTGGAAAAGAAATTTGAAGACTCTCCAGCACCGGAATTTAATTACCTGGGAGGAAAGCCATACTGGCACGGGGATAATAGTTATTATAAGGATTACTGGATGGGAAAGCCAAATGCTAAAGTACCGGAGTTTGCCCCATTTGTAAAACCCGGTGAGGTGATCCATAAAACGTATAAGGAGGGTATTTTTATTGGATACAGATGGTATGAAAAAAATAAGATAGCGGTTTCTTTTCCTTTCGGCTTTGGTCTTTCTTATACAACATTTAAATACAACTCGATAAATTTGTCTTCTTCATCTATTTCTGGTTCTGACATTCTTAAAGTGAAATGTAGCATATCCAACAGTGGTCCAGTTGCCGGTGCCGAAGTAGTTCAGTTGTATATACATGATGATAATGCGAGTGTCGAGCGTCCGGTTAAAGAATTAAAAGGTTTTAAGAAGATCTTTTTGCAACCAGGAGAAACGAAGCAAGTTGATTTTGTAATCAATCGCGAAGACCTTTCTTTTTGGGATACTCAAAGCCATAACTGGAAGGCGGGAAAGGGGAAATTTAATGTGCTTATCGGCTCATCCAGCAACAATATCACATTGTCGGGAAAATTCAACCTACTAAAGTAAACACTTAACCATAAGAAAATAAAATATGAGTTACGAAATTGAGTGTGGTGACATTACCGTTGAGGTGAAATGTTTCTTCCTTGATAATGACTTGCAAAAATCATTTTGAATATAATTAACTAAGAATGATGAAAAGTATAGAATTAATACCGTTATTGCTATTTTGTGGGAGTATAACTGCACAAAATGTAAGCAAGAATGTGCCCAAACTGGAGACTATTCCGGGACAAAAAAAAATGAATGTAATTTTTATTTTAACCGATGATCATCGTTATGATTTTATGGGTTTTACCGGCAAATTGCCCTGGTTAAAAACGCCGGCATTAGACAAAATGGCTAAAGAAGGTGCCTGGTTTAAAAATTCATTCGTAACTACATCATTGTGTTCTCCGAGTCGGGCTTCTATTCTTACAGGAGAATATTCGCACGTGCATACTATTGTTGATAATAATGCTCCAGAGCCACCGAACTTGATTTATTTTCCTGAATACCTGCAACAAGCAGGTTATCAAACTTCATTCTTTGGCAAGTGGCATATGGGTGCCAATTCCGACATGCCAAGACCTGGATTCAACCATTGGGAAAGCTTTAGGGGTCAGGGAGTTTATTATAATCCTAAATTGAACATTGATGGGAAAGAGGTGCAATATAAAGACAGTACATACATCACAGATTTGTTGACAGAACACGCGATCGACTGGCTTAAAAATAGAGATATGAAAAAACCTTTTTTCCTTTATCTTTCCCATAAAGCAGTTCACTCCCCGGTTATGCCTGCAAAACGCCATTTGGGCATGTATAAAAATATGCCGTACCCTCTGCCTCCAACCTACTATCAGACACTTGGAGATGATTATAAAAAATTAGGTTGGCCTGAATGGGTAAAACAACAAAGATATAGCTGGCATGGGGTAGATTATTTATACCATTCTCATCAGAATATCGAGAAAATAGTTCAAACTTATTGTGAAACCTTGATGGCTGTTGATGAAAGTGTAGCTGCTGTAATGAAGTACCTGAAAGATAATAGTCTGGAAGATAATACGATGGTGATTTATATGGGTGATAATGGTTTTAGCTGGGGAGAACATGGCTTAATAGATAAACGTCAGTTTTACGAAGAGTCTGTAAAAGTGCCATTCCTGGTGTATGCCCCTGGCGTATTTAAAGGCGGCAAAATCATTGACAAAATGGAACAGAACATTGATGTGGCTCCAACTATTCTGGAAATGGCCGGACTTAAAAAACCGGATTATATGCCAGGCAGATCATTTATTCCACTTTTAAAAGGAGACACTGCCAATTGGCGTACCAAAATATTTTATGAATACTACTGGGAATACGATTTTCCGATGACGCCTACAACTTATGGCGTAAGAACAGACCAGTACAAATATATCCGTTATATGGGTGTCTGGGATCAAAATGAATTGTATGATATAAAAAATGATCCAAATGAAATTCATAACCTTATCAATGAACCAAAGTATCAGCCAATAGCTAAAAAAATGGTTGGGGAATTATTCGATTGGTTAGAGGATACAAAGGGATTACAAATTCCGATTAAACGCACTGTTAAACATCCTTTTGGAGATTACAGACATCCTGATCAGTATTAGATGTTAATATAAAAATTAAATGGATTCTAAACCTATTAAAGATATGTATTCAGAAAAGAAAGAACACCTGGTAGCATTGGCCCTTCTGCTTGGCCCAATGTCAGTTTTTGGTGTAAAACAGCAAGCTGTGAAGGTAGAACGTCCGAATATTCTGTGGCTAAGTT
>JAMDDG010000320.1 GCA_023488865.1 Bacteroidota bacterium
ACAGGTTATTCAATCCAAAATAGGGATCGGGATAAACACCCTGATCAACCAGAGTGGTGAGGACCGTTCCGGGAACAGTGGCATTGTACCAATCAGCGGTGTCAAAATCCGGATTAAACAGGGATTGGCCGGCACCGGTTACCTGATCTGCTTCAGCCATTTCCCAGCCCGAAGAGAGTATGTATTCAACACCATTTTCGCGGTTCAATACACAGGGAGTGAAAATTTTGTTTTTACGAATGGGAGTAGGGCTTACGGCTTTCGATTTTGGCAAAGATGATTTATCTTGTGGTTGGGATAGACCAAAATTTAATCTGTTTTGTGCATTAGCACTCAAGGAGAAGATTAGCAGAATAATTAAAGTGAATCGCGTTCTTCTTTTTGCGGAGTATTTTTTTAAAAATTGTTTCATTAGTATTTTTAAGATTAATTTCCAAGTTGTAAAAGTTGTTTATTAGCGGTTGTTTATTTATCTATTTTATGACTCTCGGTTTTTGCACCCAACCATTAAGATTTAACCATTTTCTATACATGCAATAAGTAGTCTGTCGAATATTCTTTCGCCAAAATATCTTCTATTGTATTTATAACAATACTCGTTAAGGTAGTTTTGGAGGTAACCTTGACCATTGCTATGATGAATTCCATCAAGTATTTTTTTAGCATTACCTATTGCACTATGAACCCAAGGGAGTACTTTATGAACTTCAATTAGCTCCGATGTATTGATTACATCGTGTTGTTTTACTATTAATTTCAATTTATTATATCCATTATATCCATCGGAAACAATGACAGTTTCAGGATCAACAGTTGCTTTCACTTGTTCATTTATGCTGTTAGCTTTTAAGTCGCTCATAACAATCATTTTTATGTGTCCGGGCATCCTATCGGGTTTATGTTTGTCTTTTTGAGATTTTTCAATTACCGGTGTTGACTCTATTAAGACTAAAACTTTGGCTTGTTTTTGGCTTCCACGACCTCTTTTTAATTTTTTATCTTTTTGATTATCAGTATTTATTGTTTCAAAAAAACCTTCATCTATTTCTATGAACTCGGTTAACTTGTATCGGTTGTCTCTTTTTCCCATTACTATTCGAATCTTATGGAGCATATTCCAGATTGGTTCGTAAATTTCATGTCGGAGCTGATTCTGTATCTCATTTGCTGAAAATGTTTTTCTTGTTGCCGATAACATTAAAATTGCTTTGTACCAATATAAATAAGGTAAGTGACTTTTCTCTAAAGCGGTTCCGCTGCGAAGAGCTGTCCGATATCCGCATTTTTTACATTGAAAAGCAATCTTGTCTTTTTTCCAAAAGTGGGTTGTGTTGTTGCATTTTTTACAAACAATACCGAGTTTCTCACGTTGTGCTTTAAAGTGTTCATACAGGATTCCTCGCTTGGAAAATAATTACTAAAGTCAAGTAAATTCATGATTTTTTTTACTTACAAGTTAATAATTTTTCATTGGGTGCAAATGCCGATAATCATTATTTTATTAATTACACAATCATCTCCTTACTCAACCACAAACAAATCGCAAAAGCCTTTGGGCAGAGAAATGTTCTCACCCGATTTTATTTCAATTCCGCTAAATAAGCCTTTGGCTTTTCCTTTAAACTTCAAATCAACTGAAGATGCTTCTTTATCCATATTGCGGATAACAATAAAATTCAATTTTTCATTTTCATACAGTGCTTTTACCCAAACGTCTTTTTTATTGGCATCAAGTTCTGTTTTAACACCACTTTCAGACAAAATGCTGTTTAAGAATTTATTAAAACCACTTTCATCTTTCAGGCTGCCTTCGCCAATGTTTGTTCCACAATAGTAAACCTTACCTTTGCCTATATTTTTTGTAATAATGGTAGGATAATCTTTGGTAAAATATCCAAGTGCAGTTGCATCATCAGCCTGAATTTTTGCAAAACGAAGAGCTCCCCAAATCACCGAGCCGTCATTCATGGCAATAGGCACATATTTTCCTCCTGTAGTTCCAAAATCTTTCAAGAATTTCTGTACATCTGACACCACTTGTAAATTAACTTCTTCTTTTTCGGGCATTTTAAGCCTGTATGTCGTGCTAGTTTCTATTTCTTTGATTCCCCATTTTTTATCTAATCCAAATCCTGGCATATTGTAATTATGCCGTCCTGTATTATCATTGTATGCCCCAAGATGAGCTTCACTTAAAAGCACCCCGCCATTGTTTACAAATGCATCAACGGCATCTTTTTCCTGTTGGGTAAGGTAATAGGGAGAAGGCATGATGAGTACTTTATACTGGGACAAATCATTTAACATTGCACTATTTACATAGTTAAATGCATAGCTATGCTTATACAGGAAGTCTGAAAAAGCGTTAACAGATGCTGCCAAAGAATTAAAGTTTCCATATTCACAGTAATTGAAAATTTCGTTCGTTTGACTCTTCCAAATCGCCACTTCTGCCTGCTTCGGAAAACTTTTCATCAATGCGTTGATATGGGGCTTAATGGTTAAACCAAAGGATACTGCAGCTTTGGTAACTTTCCTGTCCGAGCCATCCACATTGACTACTCCCCAGGCAGGTGCCTCTTTTCCTATTATTTCAGGGCGATATTGCCAAAACATAAAACCCTTTATGCCCATAGCTAGCTGAGGCAGAAAATCATTCAACAAATCATTTTGACCGATCACCGCCTGATGCATAGTAATAGAACCGCCATTAATATGACTTTCAACGTTATAACAAATTTTACCTTGTGCTGCAGATACCACCTGGGGAGTGAAGTAAGGGCCATTATTCATGGTTGCCGCAAATACATCACAATACTTGGAAACTTCAAAATCGTCCATACAAGTGGTTACCGCGTTAAAAGGCTGAGTGGTATTTGGGACAACGTGTAGATATGAAATTCTACTTGGATCCAGCTCTTTTGTCATGGCTAAACGCCATTTTGCTTCCTTAATCATGGTATAGCCCTGAAATTCTCGCCAGTCTACAAAATCTTTAATGGTTGAGGTACTTTTGGGCAATTCAACCTGGTTCCAGCTCTTGTAATTTCTGCCCCATACCTGATTCAGTGTATCAAGGTCTTTGTACTTATTTTGAAGCCATTTTAAAAACGCGGCTTTACAGTAGTCACAATAGCAAGCTAATTTTTCCAACTGCCCGTCACGTTGTGGAAACGATAATTCAGGTTCGTTCCAAACATCCCAAAATGCGAGGTTTTCATGTTTCTTTAAATGGTTAATCGCCTTGGCAAAAAATGCTTTGCGCTCTTTTAATGCCCCGGGATTATTGTAGCAGGGACCAGGAAAACCTCCAATTTGACGAAAAGATTCTGCATAGGGTTGAATAGTATCACCGTTGTTCATGATCTGCTTTGCATCGGGATATTTATTGTAAAGCCAAACCGGAGCCACATCGAATACAGCATTGATGGTTACTCGAAGCTTGTACTTTGCGGCAATGTCAATTAGCTCGTCCAAATCTTCAAAATAGTATTCATCACTTGCCGGTTGAGCCCAGCGCCATTGCAACCAAAATTTAATATCGGTAAATCCCAGTTCAGAGAAATGCTTCATGTCAGAATCCCAGTTTTCCTTTGCAGGAGTAGGAGCCCTGTAATATTGTGCCCCCCAAATAAAGGGATAATCAGCGGTTTGATCATCTAAATCTTTTCTGCTATACGTTTGTGAGAAACTCTGGAACGATAATAAAATAATTACCAAAAAAGGGATTGTTCTTTTCATTGTCTTTTCGATTTTAATTAATCATCATATTTATTTCCCTTCTGTAATTAGAAAAAAACTACTACTTACGATAGAATTAAAAATTTCCATCTGTGTATAAGGCTCGTTCTCATTATCCAATTGGGAGGGGTAAGGTTGCCACCTCTGTAATATTAAGTAAAATGACTCTCGGTTTTTGCACCCAACCATTAAGATTTAACCATTTTCTATACATGCAATAAGTAGTCTGTCGAATATTCTTTCGCCAAAATATCTTCTATTGTATTTATAACAATACTCGTTAAGGTA
>JAMDDG010000187.1 GCA_023488865.1 Bacteroidota bacterium
TACATTTTCAAATATTAAAAGGGCTTTTGTATTCACCGAAGATAAATATGGAGAATTACCGGAACAAAAAATAAAATTTTTACCCCTGTTTAATATAGGTTCATTTTTGAATTCTTGATAAATGAAATACCCATGAGAATATTTTCGCACCAACCGAAAATGAATATCTGGGTATTCCATGCGACCATTAAAAAACAAATTATATACGCATGAATGTGATGTGTGAATTTCGTATACCCTAATTTACAGAATATTGGTGAAATTAGAGAGTAACTTCATCGGTATCAAGTCATGTAGGGACATAATAATCACAAGAGTTTCGAAGAAATAATATTTATTAACCGGACACCGGTAAATTTAAATATATTCTCCGGAAAAAATCCTGATCAAACGGATTCAACCAGAAAAATTGCAGTGGAATTTCAGGATATGTTTCCATAAATAGCTTGTACTTATTCAATTTCACTTGGTTATTATCATATTTCACCTCAATGGCCATTAATTTATTAATATCTGAAAGTACAAAATCAACCTCATTCCCTCCACTGGTGCGCCAGTATTGAATCGAATCCGCACCAATTTTATCAGCAATCATTCTAAAAACAGTATTTTCCCATAATTCGCCTTTGTCTGTTCGCAACGCCAAAGATTGGAAATTATTCAATAGGCAGTTTCTTAATCCGGTGTCAAGCAAAAATACTTTGGGCATCTTAATCAGCTCTTTTCTTAGATTCCGGTAAAACGGTTTTATAAGTGCAATGTGAAAGCACTTCTTCATGATCGAGAGAAAGTTATCCACCGTTTCATTCTTTATGCGTAAAGTAGATGAAAGTTCATTGACATTTACCAAGCCACCTGTCTGACCGGCCAGAATCCTAAAAAGGTTGTAAAAAGCTGTTTCGTTAACTACACCCGACTCCAAAATATCCCGTTTAACGAAGGAGTCCCTGATCTCTTTCAAACTATTTATCTTTTCCTGCTTATCGGGTTCCGTGACGATTGCCGGATAACCTCCATATAGCATATACAATTCCCACTCAACACGAAGGTAATCGATAAGAGTGCTTTTAAATTCTCCGTTTTTAAGCACATAGTTTTTTTCTTCCTTGAGATATGATTTGCCGCTTAATTCAAGATACTCATCAAAAGAGCAAGTGTACAATTGAAATATTTTTTTTCTGCCGGCCAACGAATCCCTGAACTGATTGTCAATGTAAAAGGCACTGCTTCCAGTTGCCACCACCTTTATTTGTGCTGAATGTTCATCATATAAAAGTTTCAGAAAATTGGAAGGATCATCCAGGTACTGTATCTCATCTACCAATGCCACTGTTCTTTTGTTCGGTTCCGGAATGAATTTTAATAAATTCAAAGGATTTTCGTTCAATTCCGAAAGTATCGTTTTATTTTCAAGATTCAGAAAAACAACAGGAACCTCCATTTCCTTGCAATATACCTCCAACTGTTTCAATAAAGTTGATTTTCCGGTTTGCCGTGCACCGGTGATGATGGAATATTCTTTTTTCAAAAGATGGGCCTGTAAATCTTCGAATAGCTTCCTGCGTATCATTGTATATTTGATTTGTAACAAATATAAGAAGATTTGGTTAAATATCCTAACAGGGGGGTAAAATATCCAATATATTATACCCTATATGGGATAAAATATCGGATAATATACCCCCTAAGCCAGATAAAATATCCGAAAAATTTATTTTTTTTGTCGGGAAGTTTGAAGATGATTCTAATCATACTTTCGAATAGATATAGTTTTATATCTGGATTACATCCAATATTTAACTCTAAAAGTTTGGAAAATCAACTTAAGCTAAATCTGGATAATGTCAAGGTAATATTAAAAAAATTCCATAATTAAAAACTCCCGCAGATTCAATTGCCGGATTCCTTTAAAATCTGATCCTGCAGAAATCTCGTCCATCGTGATAACATATTTGGGATAATTGTCTTCTATTAACAGTAAATTGCCAAATTCACGATCAGCAGTTTTTTGGTCAAACAACATATAGGTCACTTGAATATATATTCTCCCACCATTTCGTTCTGCCATAAAATCAATTTCTTTTTCTCCGATTTTACCAACAAATACATTGTAATTATATCGTTTAAGATGTAAATAGACCGCATTTTCCATCAATTTATTTATATCTCCCTTATAATCAAAATATCTTATTGCATTACGCAAACCCAGGTCTTCGAAATAGTATTTCTCTCCCACTTCAAATATTTTCAGCCCGTTTACATTGGCACGTTGAACTTTGTGCACATAATAAGCATTCGTCAATGCCCTCAGGTAGTTTAATACTGTTTGTGTTGGCACGTTTTGCTGCTGCGATTTTAGGTATTTGCTGATATTGAAAGCTGAGAAAATACTACCTACATTATCAGCTAAATAGACAGTCAGGTTTTCCAGAAAAGATACATTTCTGATATTTTCCCTGGCAACCACATCTTTTAGCAAAATAGTGGAATTAACATTTTTGAGATATTCAAACACTACATTTTGATCAAGTCCAGTATTTATCAAGTATGGCATACCTCCAAACTTTAGAAACTTAACCAGACTTTCGCTGGAATTCTCAAGCGTATGGAATCTAAGAAATTCAGAATAACTCAATGAATAAACTGGAAATTGAATATAACGTCCGGAAAGCGTTGTTGCCAATTCACCGGAAAGCATCTGAGCATTGCTGCCAGTAACGACAATATCACATTTTGATTCGGCTAAAAGACTGCGTAAACAGAGTTCGAATGACTTAACCTCTTGTATCTCATCGATGAGTAAAAAATTTTGTATGCCCGAAACCAATAAAGCATCTATATAGGTGTAAAGGGCTTCATTCGTTCGAATTGAGTCAAATTCATGAAGTTCAATGTTAATGTATATAACATTCGCTTCCGGATTCAATAGCTTAATTTCATCGATGAGTTGAAGCATTAGGTAACTTTTACCCACCCGCCGTTGGCCTGTCAAGACTTTGATGATCGGTTTTCCGATAAATGGTTTAATACGATCGATATAAATTGGACGCTTAATATATGCAGCTCTCATAGCTCTGAAATTACGATTGAAATAAATGTCAAATATACTTATTATTTCAATCGTAATTGAAATAAGCTATTTAAATGTTGAATAATTCTATTATAATTGAAATATTACAAGATCAATCAATCCTTTGTTTTATTGCAATAATTCAGTGGATCAGCAATGATATGTTTGTTAGGATGGGAGTATGGGATTGGAAATCCCTGGCTATAAGGTGTAGATTGCAAATCTGCACTAGCTGCTGCAAGTTTTTAGCTATATCCTGAAGAGCAGGTTTCTTTCCGGCGCATAGTTTTTCTATAAATGCCCTGAAGAACTGAAAAGGCCGCTGTACAACCTAAGTACAACGTTCTTTTAAATGAATTGTGTCCGGAACTTTAGCATGGAATTACACTTCGGCCTGGCTCAGTGTAACACTTTTGTTTTTACTGGACAACGCTAAACCGATAAATACTTTGGGTATGGTAAACTTCGCTCGGTTTCAGGATAATTGACGGGAAGTTGGCGTTGTTTGGTGAATCGGGTGAATGCTGGGTTTCGAGGGCAAACGATTCGCGGAAATTGTATTTTTTACCGCTTTTCCCCGTGTCAGCACCATCCATAAAGTTCCCGCCATAAAACTGGATCGCTGGTTCCTGGGTGAATATTTCCATTATACGTCCGCTTACCGGTTCAACAACTGTTGCAGCAAGTGTCATTTCGCCGGCTGTTGGTTTATTCAGTGCAAAATTGTGGTCGTATCCGTGGCCATATTTCAATTGGATATTGGTTTCCACCTGTGCCAGATCGGTTCCAATGGCTTTTCCGGCTCTGAAATCAAAGGGAGTACCATTGACAGGTTCGTTCCCTCCTAATGGAATCAGGGTTGAATCAACAGCGGTATATGCATCAGCATTGATGGTCAGCAAGTGATCGTTAATGGTTCCAGAACCTTCGCCAGCCAAGTTCCAAAATGCATGATTCGTCAGGTTAACAGGCGTACTTTTGTCAGTAGTGGCTTTGTATGTAATTACCAGCTCGTTTTTCGAATTCAGAAGGTACTGGACTTCAACTGTTAAATTTCCGGGGTAACCCATTTCTCCATCTTTCGAAAGGTAATTGAGAACAATGGACGAATCCGTTGTGCTTTTTATGTCCCAGACTACATTGTGAAAACCTCCTGGTCCACCATGTAAATGGTTCACTTTGTTGTTCAGTGGAAGCGTATATTCCTGTCCGTCAAGCGAAAATTTTCCTTTGGCAATGCGGTTTCCAACACGTCCAATTAATGCACCGTGAAAGACTTCTTTCGCATTCAGGTAACCATCAATGCTACTGAATCCAAGTACTACATCACCCATTTTCCCTGTTTTATCCGGAGTGCAAAGGCCAACAATGCGTCCGCCGTAATTGGTGATGGCAGCCTGAATATTTCCATTCTTCAGAAAATACAGGTTGGTTGTTTTACCATCTATGTTTTTTTTGAAATCTTCAGCTTTTAGTGTGAAGCAGTTTTTCTGTTTGGGTGGAGTGGTACCGCAACTAAATATTGTCAGAGCCACCCCTATAATCATTGTAAATAAAGTAATTCGTTTCATTATCGTTCGTTTTAAGTTATGCAATTATTATTCTATAGTCATTCGGACTTTACGCGTCAATGACGCGAAGTTAATGACCATCAATGACTATAGCCTGCCGAATCAACAAAGCCTTTTTTTATTTTTTCCCCGTAAGGCTTTTAATCATATCCACTTCTTCACGTTTGTAAGGCGTTCCGTCGGGTTGGAAAATCTCGTGGAACCAAAGTTTAGGTTCCGATCCGTCAGAAATTGGCTCGTCCCAAGCATATTTGGTATTTGATTTTCCGGCAACTAATCCCCAGTTTATAGCGCCAATATTTTGTTCTTTCAGAATAGGCATGATATTGGTGAACAAACTGTTATTTCGGCGGGCCATGTATTCAGTGCAAACCAGCGGACGATTGTACCGCTTCAGGGTGTCGATAGCAGCCTGATGTTTTTCAGGGCTTTGGTAGTTGTGATAAGTAATGACATCCGAATTTTCCACCTGGAATTTATTCAAGTCATGTAATTTCAGGTTCCATACTCCTGAAGATACCGGTTGCGATGGACGAATTTCCCATGCCCATTCGAAAACTTTTTTCAACAAAGGCATCGATCTGTCGCCATATTTCGAGTTACCAGGTTCGTTGTACAAATCCCAGATTGCAATGCGTTTGTCGTTTTTGAATGTTTTCAGGATATCTTTTACATAGGCTTCCAACTCATTGATCAGTTTGGGATCCTGGTAGAGCAATTCACCCGGATCGCGCACCCAACCTGAATTATGAACGCCGGTTCTTGGGTCGGGTTGTTTCCCTGCATGATAGATCGGGTTCCAGCAGTCATCGAAAAACACAAAAATGGTTTTGATGCCGTGACGATCGGCAATTTCAAGGTATTTGTTCATCCGTTCTTTAAAACCTTTTTGATCGACTTCCCACGCCACATGATGCAGGAAAACCCGCATGCAATTTAAGCCGATATTTTGCGCCCAACCCAGCTCCCGGTCGATGGTTGCGGGATCGAACGATTCGGCTTGCCATGTTTCTAACTGATTGATAGCGGTACTTGGATTAAAATTACTACCGCGAAGCCATCCGTTTTCGCTTCCCCATTGCTGGGCTTTTTCGGTGGTCCAACGTGTTGCAACAACCTGCTTTCCCTTTGGTTTCTGTTGGAAGGCAGCCATCAGTATAAAACCGCCAATCGCTAATAAAAAGATAGTTTTCCTCATGATTATAATTTATTGGGTTTTGAATTCGTTTTAGCTTTATTTATGGCAAAAATGCCCTGGTCCATGTAAAAGGCTGATCCTGAATGGTCGAAGTTATCGGTTCGGCCACCGTTGTCTGAAGGACAAAATTTATCCCGACTGTTTTATTCTGTCCAAAACCTTCAGGCAAAATACTGAGTGGAATTGCCAGTTCTACGATATGTAAACTTCCTTTAAGGCTTTGTCCAACTTTAATTTGAGCTCCTGATTTGTCCTGAATCCACAGGCCGTTAAGTCCTAGTTGCATGGTTACTGATCCATCCGATTTTACCCGAAAAGCAAAAATTCCGGTGTAAGGCGCCTTGTATGATTTCCTTTCTGTATCCAGCAAAAAGAAAAATTCATCTGCTGTTTTATTCAGGTCGTCAGAAGTTAAACCATCGATTTTTACTGCAACGTATAGGTTTTTTTCATCTTTGCAAAGGGTCGCAACAAGTTGCTTTCGGCTGGTGTGACCAACAAAATAAGGCCATTCATTCTGCCAACAGGCATCGTTCAGCGAACCATCAGTAAGTGCGGTTCCAACGGGGATATGAAACTCTGGAATCACATGGCCTTTAATCATCCATACTTCGGTCGAGGTGGATGAAAAAGCATCGGTTGACGTAATTGCCACAAGGGTATTTCCGCCGATTACGCACATCGAATTCCACAATCCACTTTTAGACAATGGCATCGCAAAAGGTACTGACCTCCGGCTAAAATTACGCCCGTTCTCATCGCTAATTTCGACCATCATTGCTGACTTGTTCCAACTGATATCCCGCTGCAAGTTGGTCTGATAGGACAAGATCACTTCGCCGGATTGCAGCCGTTCGAGGTAAGGTGCCCCGGCATATATATTTTCAGCCAGTGGAACGGTAAACGGAGCATATTCGCGTCGTGGATCGGCTGCCAGAATTGTCCCATCAGACCAGATGCCGGCCAATTTCTCGCGATAAACTGTCGGTTTAAACTCCCCAATTTTATTATCCTCAACAGTTATCAGCAACTCTCCTTTTTCTTTCAGCAAGAGTGGAACCGGCATGCCGTCTCTCCGGTCTTTTCTAAATCCAATAATTTCAGGCTCGCCTGTCCAACTATTGCCTAAATCGGCTGATCTAAACATGGATATATTTTGCTCGCTTGAAGTTGTATATATTCCTTCATTGGCAAAAAACAACTGCACTTCTCCACCTGGCAATTGAATCATAGAAGGTTCCCAACAACCATTTTCAAAAGTCGATTGCGCCTGGTAAATTATTTGTTCCTTTTCCCAGGTCAGGCCACCATCCATACTTTTTCGGACTTTGATTCCAAACCGACGATCTTCAGTATAGGGCTCCCGAGGCCGGGGATTGCAGGCAACTAAAACAGAATGGTCGCTCAATTCAACGATTTCGGGAACCGCCATCGCAATGTTATTCTTCGTTTCGAATACAATCTGCTTATTGCCCCAACTTTCACCCAGATTGGTACTAAATACCAATTCTATATTTCCGGTCGATGTTTCGTAAACACAGGCCAAACGGCCATCGAACAACTGAATCATCCGGGCATAACCAAAATAACCAGTGCGGCTATCCAGAGGCGCAATTTTCGTTAAACTCCGGTAGTCCCAAGCAATACGGATGCCATCGACCGGAGTCTGAACAGAATGGATTTCACCTGCAGGCAAATTGGGTTCTTTGGCACAGCTTCCCATCTGCAGTGTCAGAATCAGAAACGTGACAAGATTGAACTGAATTTTGAACTTCTTTATATAATTTGAAGATATGCTCATTTGGTTTTTATAGCGTTTATTAGACCTGACAGGTTTTTAGAAACCTGTCAGGTCTAATAAACGGATTATTTTTCTCCAGAAGGAAGATTGATCATTTTCCCGGCAGGAACTGGCTGACCAAAATCAGGCGTTCCGTCCGTATTCCATTTGAAAGATTGCATGCGTACATCTCGTTCCCAGCCAGAAGTTGTGTTTTTCTTGGAATGGTAAATAATCCAGTCTTCGGTATTATCGGGCGATTTGACGAATGAGCAATGTCCGACTCCAAATACTTGGGAATTTCCCTGGAAAACCGGGCCTGATTTTTTCCAGTTTGCCGGATCCAACAAATCGCCATCAGGATTGATCAGTTGAAGCATTCCTTGCCGGTATTCTACAAGCCAAGATTCGCGGCACGAATAAATGACAAATACTTTATCCCCATTCTTCAGAATTTCAGGGCCTTCATTTAGATTGAGCGGGCCTCCGGTTTCCCAGCTTTCGACAGGTGATGAAAGTTTAATGCGTTTTCCTTTCATCGTATATGGATTTTCCATTTCGGAAATATACAAATGTTGCTGTGTTGCGTCGGTTGTTTCCTGTTTGATCCAACCCGACCAAATTGCATACAACTTGCCTTTGTGTTCGAGAATGGTCATGTCGATCGCCCAAACATTGGTTGAAGGATCGGCAGGATTGTCGCCGGTGTACAATACACCCATATCTTCGTAATCGCTGAAAACGTCCTCGGTTTTCGACCTCAGAACGCCTGTACGCTGATGGATAAACGGCGGACCTGACTCACCGGCAGCATAATAAACATACCAGCGATTGGAGATGAAATGAATTTCGGGAGCCCAGACACATGAGCGGTTCCACCCGGTTGCAGGCGCTGTCCAGATGTTTTTCAGCTCTCCACGTATTGTCATCTTTTTTGATTTGGAGAGAACAATCGAATTATTGACCGAATAACAATAGATGTAATCGTCTCCATGCTTAATCATCCATGGATCAGCACCATCCCATACCGGGTTGGTAAAGGTTTTTATTACATTGTCACCTGCAATTGTCTCACTCTTGCTACAACCTGCAAATGAAACTACTAAAAGCATTGTTAGTACTATAATCTTTATTTTCATCACGGATTATTTATTTACCCAGGTTGGGACAATATAGTTTTTATCAACTACCATCACGTCTTTCCCTCCTTTGTTTTCGAAACTGACGGTACTGATGTACATGTATCGTGGATGAATATTTGAGGTACTGTTGTGCGCATGGAAAACAATCCGCAGTTTTCCTTCTTTATCGGTGAACATGGCGCTGTGCCCAACACCTACCAGGTTGCCTGGTTTCTGAAGGATAGGATTGCCTTCATATTTTGTCCACGGACCGGTTATGTTTGTGGCAGTAGCTACTCCAACACCATAAAATGGGCTTTCATAGCTGTTGGCCGAATAAGTCATGTAATAAACGCCATTTCGTTTAAGAACAAAAGAACCTTCGTTTACACGTGGCCATACCTCTTCCCATGTTTGGGAAACATTGATGCACTTATGCATTGTTTCGGGTTTTAAGTCGATTAGGTTATCCTTTAGTTCAGCCACCCAAATGTTTAGCCCATCATTAAAACGGTCGAAAAGAAGGTAAGCTTTTCCGTCATCGTCGATAAACATCGAATTGTCGATGCACTTTTCGTCTTCGATCATTGGTTTCTGAACATCCTGTTTGAAGGGTCCGAGCGGACTATCGCTTGTTGCAACACAAATGTGTTCGTTGGCCGAATAGTACATGTAAAACTTTCCGTTTACGTGGTAAACCTCGGGTGCCCAAAACCATTGGTCAGCCCAAACATCGTCTTTGTGCAGTGCCAGACTGGTGGTGCTACTCCAAGTAAGCAGATCGTCGGAAACAAACACCGCAATACCATCATTGGAATAGGTTCCGTAGGCATAATATTTTCCTTTCCAAGGTATAATAAATGGATCGCCAAGCGGAACTTTAATTTCAGGTGCAGGAACATTTGTTTGAGTCTTTATATCATTTCCCCTACAGGAGGAAATTTGCATTAACAATGATAAAGAGATCAAGATTAAAAAAAACTTATTCATAGTTTGGAACTTTATTTAATTGAAAGCATTCATTTCAAATGATTTTCATTAAAAACCAGTACAGTTAACGAATGTGCAGGAAAAATATGATTAAAGCTGCTTCCTTTTACATTTCCGCTAGTCTTAATTATTTTAATATTTTGTTCGTTATAAGTATTTACAGATTCCAGCGAGGCACCATTTAATTCATAAACAGAAAGATCTCTCCCAAATTCGTTGGATTGGCTGACAATTGATGATTCGATAGCTTCTGATTCGTGCCTGTTAACTACGTTGACAACAAGCTTTCCGGTTTCCTTTTGGTAAGTGGCACAAACATCAAGATATGGTACATTTTTAAATTTACCTGTATCGTAGGAGCCACAAGAGGTTTGAACATCAAGCGACTGACCAGTACAGTTCTGAGAATAGAGTGAAAATGCATGAGTCAAAGCACTTCTGTAAAAACCTTTTTCCTGATCAAATCCCATTAAGGTGGTCAGCATTGTATAGTTTGCCATTTTAACGACATCAGCATGCCGGACAAATGAGTTCAGATGTTGAGCCAATACCAGCATGGATGAAAGGGTTTCCCCATGTGTAGCCCACTCATCAAATGAGATATAAATTTTTTTGTCTTTATTATGCTTAACCATCGCCTCCTGGATTTGTCCTTTAACAATACCAATTTTCTGATCCAAATCCATCCCGGCAGTCATAAATTCCTTAAATGAATTACCTCGCTCAACATATCTGTGAACAGAAATATAGTCAATGTAATCAAACAGCTCATTTATCACATTTCTGTTCCATTCAATCCAAAGGTTTTCAGGAGTATAATCGGTCGCTCCAGAGGCGATCAGGCTAATATTTTTATCCGTCCATTTCATAAGTTTGGCTGCTTCTTTGGCAAATTTGCAATAGTCTTCTACATTTTTGTGTCCCATTTGCCACCAACCATCTGTTTCATTTCCCAATGCCCAATATTTAATTTGGTAGGGCTTTTCTGCTCCATACTTACGTCTTAAATCTGCGTAATGAGTACCTTTTTCAATATTGCAATATTCCAACCAATGTCTGGCTTGGTCCAAAGTGCCGGTACCAGCATTGATGCATATAAAATTCTCTGCATTAATGAGTTTACAAAATTTGGCATACTCATCAGTTCCCATATGGTTATTATCGATGGTATCCCACGCCAGTTCCATTCTTGATGGCCTGTCAGCTTTAGGACCAATACCATCTTCCCAATTATAACCAGACACATAATTTCCACCTGGCCACCGAATTACAGGTACATTTAGCTCTTTGGTGAGATCAATAAGATCCTGCCTAAACCCGTCTTTATTTGCAAATTTTGAAAACGGGTCATATAGCCTTCCGTAAACAATATTACGAATGGGTTCCACAAAAGAACCGAAAATATTTGGGCTAATCCCACCAATGGTGCGGTTGGTATCAATTCTAATAATCGCCTTTTCCTGTGTAGTAACTGAACAAACCAACGCCATGAAAATAACAATGATCGTGCTTCTTATTATTTGTTTCATTCTCTTATAGATTTTATTAGTTAATTTTAAAAGAAAACAATTATTTCAGTACTGAGACTCCTTAATCAACTCCACTTCTCCTTCACTTGCCTTAATTTAACTATTTGTCAATCCCGAAGTGATTAACTAACTGATTGTATTCATCTTTGGAAATTGTAATCATACACCCATGCCTTACCGATGCAGGCAGGCTGTATTTATCCCAATCGCTGAAAAAGGTATAGCCAGAAGCCTGAAACCAGGGGCCATTCATATTATCGGCAATCGACAAACCGTAAGATATGCCCGGGTATTGCTCGTAATACATATACCAGATTTTCCCATCAGGAGATGGAATCAACATTGGTGCTTCCCTGAAGTTAGGACTGATCGAAGCTGATGGTTCTGAGTAAGGCCCTAAAAGAGAAGGAGATTTGGCTATCCGAATGGTTTTTCCTGTTGTCCAATAAAGTGTTGGGTATGTTTCATCTTTGATTACGGCATAATAGTTTTCACCTATTTTCCTGATAAATACATCGATTGTGCCCATGTCCCAATCAAATAAACGGGTTGGGTGATCAGAAAAAGTTATCAGGTCTTTTGACAATACGTACAAAGTGCGCTGACTGGCCCAATAAATTTCGCCACCTTCTTTATGAGGTGTATGCCAGGTCATGACGTATTGTTTTGAGCTTTCATCATAAAACAATTTTGGCGCACCAATGCGTTGCAAAGCATTCGAATAGTCAGGAGTGCTCTTGAGATCGGGTGTATAGGTGCTGTGCTTCTGCCATTTAATCAAATCGTCTGAAACCCAGATATTAATATCGGGCGAACCATCGCCGGTATTGCCTGCTATGTAATATCTTCCATCGTGACCTTTACAAATATCGGGGTGACCTTGGTAATCTTCGAACACTCTTTTTTTATTATTGAGTGAATACCAATGCAATCCATCCAGACTAACCGAATAATACAAACGGCCATAATCCTGATGGGTCATATGAGCAAATAAGTAGGCCTGGTTTTTGGCATCTTTTGGATTCTCGACCTGCCCGGGAGGGTTTGGTTGCTGGGCAAAAGTTGTAACCGAAAGTACAAGCAATGCCAGCAATAAAATCTTATTTAATTGGGTTGATTTCATAATTCATGGTTCTGCATATGTAATACACTGAAGGATGGAATATTACCTAAATGAAAAGAAAAAATGGATAAAGATACAGGGTCTTCCAGTACCGGAAGACCCTGTATCTTTAATATCTATAAAGCCGTCTAATACAATGGGTTTTGTTTCAGGTTTGGATTATTATCCACTTCAGTTCGAGGGATAGGCATCCTGTTTGATTTACCTACTACAAAATTAGAAAAGTCAGGATCACGGCTAATCAACTCATTCAATCCATCAGCAGTATTCCAAAGGTTCCATCGTTTCAGGTCGGCCCATCTTACTCCTTCATAGCAGAGTTCAAGAGAACGTTCCATCTGCAACCTTTTCAGGAAGGCTGCTTTTGAAGTAACAGCACTTGCGTAGCGTGTGCTATTTTCTAATTTTGATAATCCAACACGTTCCCGCACGCGGTTCACGCAATCAATAGCCAATGCCGGTGGTGTACCTCCAGACAGTTCAGTCAAACATTCTGCATATAAGAACAAAACATCGGCATAACGGATAACACGGAAATTAATTGGTGAATAATAGTCCTCGTGATCGCGATAATAATCGCCCTGATATTTTCTGAAGAAACAATCGCTTCCCCAGCCAGCTTGCCAATCACGGCCATAAATCTTTTCTCCGGGGAAATCGGCTTGTAATTCAGGGTAAAAAAGATTTGCCCTGAGGCGTGGATCAATCTTACCATCAACCGTATTTTCTTTTTTATACTCATCAACAAGCCATCTTCTTGGTTGACCATCACACCAGCCAATACCGCGTGGTGCAAAGAACTGAGCACGGTTTGAACCTACGTTTGGATTTGGCTGATCTCCATCTCCATTTGGGTTGATGTCTGAAAACTGAATTTCAAATACCGATTCCGAATTATTTTCAGTGGTATGCTTAAAGTTGTCCTTATAGTTTGCAACAAGGCTGTAATTTGACTTTCCGGCACCCTCGACCAACCAAGCTAAAGCATCTTTGGCTTTTTGCCACTCATGCATTTGCATGTGCGCTTTTCCCAGCAAGGCATAAGCTGCACCCTTTGTAGGGCGGCCAAGATTGCGTGCTCCCCATTGTTCGGGTAAGCTTTTTACAGCATCCTCCAAATCAAGTATTACCTGGGCAAAAACTTCGGCCTCGGTATTTTGTTTTGGAGTATCTTCAGGTTTTGAAACATTAAGTACCAGAGGAACATTATCAAACATTAAGGCCAGATTGTAATAATAAAATGCACGTAAAAACTTTGCCTGAGCAATAATCTGATCCTTATCGACCGCATTGGTAAACTGAATATCAGGGACATAAGTCAATACCTGGTTAACTCTGAAAATTGCCTTATAATGGTCACGCCACATCCATGCATTACCTTCCCAGAAGTTGTAATTGAAATAGATAAAACGGGTCCATTCTTTTAACTCATTCCAAGGGCTTTGACTAAAACCTTCATCAGAAGTCAAGTCATAACGGAAATAAATCCATCTGCTCCAGCTTCCCGGTTTATAAAACATGTTATAAACCGCATCTAAACCGATTTGTGCATCTTGGGGACTCTTCCAGAACGTTTCCGTTGTCGGAGAATTCGGGTTAGGAATATCGATTAATTTTTCGTTGCAGGAAACGCATAAAAGCATTACCACAAAGAAACTATATAGTAATATTTTATTCATAATATTTTAGAATTAAAATTGAACAGAAAGTGAAAATACAACTGATTTAGGAGAAGGATATGAAGCGTCATCTTGTCCTTTTACCCAAATATTAGGTGCTTTAAACTCAGGGTCAAGTCCCCTGTAATGCGTAAAGGTAATTAGATTTTGCCCTGTTACTGAAACATGCAGGTTGTCAAATACCTTCTTAACTGGAAGATTAGTAAATGTGTAACCAAGTGTCATCTGTCTGATCTTAAAATAAGATCCTTTTTCTATCCAGCGATTCTGGTCTCCTCTTGAATTTCGGTTGTCAGCGTAAATTACCCTTGGGTTGTTAGTATTCGGATCTTCTTTTGTCCAGGGTTTATATCCCGATAAATGATTGGTATTGTCAGAAAACCCGCCCATCCAACTGGCTGCGCCATTAAATACATCTTGTCCAAATGAGCCAAAACCGGCGAAACTGAAATCAAAGTTTTTATATGATACCTGTCCATTTAAGCCAATTTCAAACTTTGGCCATGGGTTACCGCAAATTTTGCGGTCATCGTTGTTGATCTGGCCATCGTCATTTATATCGTTGTACCTTATATCACCAGGTTTTGCATTGGGCTGAATTACCTTGCCCGCTGAATTTTTATGTGCAAGCACTTCAGCCTCATTCTGGAAGATGCCATCGGTAGTGATTGTATAGAACATTGCCAAAGGTTGTCCTATTTGAGTTTTTGTGATCCAGGTATATTGTTCAACTTTCCCATATCCAAATTCAAGGACTTCATTTCTCAAACGGTTAAAGTTAGCACCAACAGAGTAATTGAATTCACCTACCTTATCTTTCCAATTACCTGATATCTCAATCCCTTTGTTTCTTAGGCTTGCAGCATTAACATAAGGGTTACCTCCATCGTTTCCTGTTGACATTAAAATTTGCATTGGCGTGAGTACATCCTTTGTAGTCGATATAAAATACTCTGCACTAAACTGCAATTTGTTTTTAAGAAATGCGATATCAAAACCAAAGTTATCCTGTGTTTTTTTTTCCCATTTCAGATCCTGGTTTACTAACTTAATTTGAGTCATACCTGTATTAAGGTGTTGATCGTTACCAAATACAGCTACCGGAAATGAATTGAGAACGGCAGAATAATCCCAATATCCAATATTGGCATTACCCAGGGTTCCATGACTGAATCGTAATTTTAAATCACTAATCGCATCCACCTTAAAAAAATCTTCCTTACTTATGCGCCAACCAACCGAAACAGATGGGAAGAATCCCCATTTATTTCCTTTGGCAAATTTTGAAGAACCATCACTTCTGAAAGTTGCGCTTATAAGATACTTCTCATCAAAAGTGTAATTCAAACGACCAAAATAGGAAAGCAAAGCACTTTCGCCAATATTTCCCCAAGCATTGGGGTTGGTTGTACCAGCATCAATTACATCAAAATAGTGATCGCCTACTTTTACCAGATTTTTTTTCTCTGCGCCAATCATCTCGTAATAGATATGCTCATAAGAGTTCCCCGCTACCGCATTGATATCATGTTTTCCAATTATCTTTTTATAAGTCAGGGTGTTTTCAATTAGTGTTGAAACATATTTTGCTTTATTCTCATAACGGTCAGATGGATCGTAAGGTTGATTAAGAGTAAAATTGCCCACTTTTCTTAAAAACTTATTATTGTCCCGGCTGGTTTCATAGCCCGCGTTGAATTTGTAATGCAATCCCTTTATGATATCAAGGGTAGCATATACATTACCACGGATACGAAGGTTTTCATTGGTAGTGCTCATTAAATCTTCGGTAGCAATTGGATTTGACCCAAAGGTACGGGCGGTAGCTTCGTTTCCATAACCATAACCTCCAAAGTTATTGCTATCATATATTGGAATAATTGGGAGCATACGCAACACATCAATGTGTTTTGAGAATATCGAATTTTGTTCTTCAACAAAAGTATTACTGATAGCAAGGTTTTCGCCGATGGTTAAGATCCCTTTTTTACCTTCCGTATTCACCCTAAAGCTATAGCGTTTCATTGAAGTACCATATACTGTACCCGGATTATTGAAGTAGTTCATGGAAACAAGGTATTTTTCATTTTTACCTCCTCCTGAAAATGAAAGGTTATGATCCTGAATTACAGCAGTACGGAAAACAGCCTTGTTCCAATCTGTATTGCCGTCCATCCAGGTTGGTACATTACGAACATCGCGGACACCGTCATCGATCGCATTTTGATAGGCTTGTGTAGTAATTTTAATCCATTCATCCCGACCCATCAGATTCATCATTGGTAGGTTATCGATACTCACTTTCCCGGTATAGTTTACTTTCATTGCACCAGAAGAACCCTTTTTAGTTTCGATGATTATTACACCATTTGCTGCACGTGAACCATATATCGCAGCGGCAGAAGCATCTTTCAATATCTGGATAGATTCTATGTCATTCACATTAAAATCCCGGTTGCCGGTAGTTGGCAAACCATCAATAACATAAAGGGGATTGTTATTTGTAAAGTTTCCAAGTCCTCTAATCTCCACATTAGGTTCACTACCAATACCTCCGCTTGATCGGATGTTGACACCGGCGACTAATCCCTGCATCGCATTACCAACTGAAAGAGCTGCTACGTTTTTAAATTCAGCCGCTTTAACAACTGAAACAGCACCTGTCAGGTCAGCTTTTTTTACAGTACCATAACCAATGGCTACAACTTCTTCAATACCAACAGCTTCTTCTTCCATCACTACATTAATCGTGGTTTTGTTTCCAACTGCAATTTCCTGGGTTTTCATCCCTACAAACGAAAACTGTAAAGCTGCATCACCAGGTACATTACTCAACGAATAATTTCCATTGGTATCAGTAATCATTCCTGTCGTAGTTCCCTTTACCACAACAGAAACCCCCGGAAGTGTAGCTCCTGACTTGTCAGTCACTTTACCGGAAACAGTTTTTGATTTACCATCCTGAATGGCATTTACATCAACACGTGTAATCACAATATTGCGGTCGATTACCGTATAGTTGTATTGATTCCTGTCTAATACCTCATTCAATATCTGATCGATGTTCGCCTTTTTAAGGTCAAGCGTGTAATGCCTGTTTAAGTCCAGCTGATCTGTCTTGAACAGGAATCCAAATTCAGTAACATGTTCAATCTCGTCAAATAACTGAATGATCGTAGCATCCTTTACATTTAAGTCAAACCTGGTTTCCTGACCATACGTTCCGGCTGCCACGGCCATCACCGATAGGAATAAAAAAAAGGTGGTTAGTTTCATGACTTTTATTAACTTCTTAATTCCAGACCATTGTTGATCTGAAAAATGTTGTTTTTTCTTCATACATTTGTTTGTTATTTGTTTAATAATTGATTCGGGTAATCGGTCAAATTGCCCGGACCGAAATTTTCAAAAACATGAACCGGGATAGTCTCAAGCTACCCGGTTTTTTTTAGTTTAGTAGCTTCGTTTATATCATAGGCATTTAAATTTTAATAGATTATAATCACATCCGGTTCTGACGGTTTTTCAATGATCCTGTAGTTAAAATGTGTTGTAAGCCTAAGCATCTTCAAAATATGCTGGACTGTTGTTGTTTTCTTGATGTTACCCGTGTACCTGTAATCTTTGAATTTCTGGTTTTCAAACCTGAATTCAACATCGTACCAGCGGCTGAGTTCATTGAAGATATCTTCGAGTCGCTGGTCCCGAATCACAAACTTGCCTTCTCTCCACGCTGACAACACATTGTCGGTGATCTGTCTGATTTCAAATTTCTCAGTATCAGTGGAATAGATAGCGCTTTCTCCTGGATGTAAAGCTGTCAGAGTATTTCCATTGCTGTTTAATAATTCGGCCTTTCCTGGTAAAAGCGATATTTCGATGAGATTATCTCTGCAGTAAGCCTTGATGTTAAAGGTTGTTCCCAAATCGCGAATCGTTAGCTTACCGGCTTTTACCAGGAAAGGGAAATTTTCGTTGTGTGTAACTTCAAAAAATGCTTCACCTGTCAGTTTTGCAAGTCGTTGCTTCCCTTTGGGGTCTTCACGGTAGGTGAGCTGGGATCCTGAATTGAGCCAGATTTTAGTGCCGTCGGCCAATTCAACGATACTCACACTACCTTTAAGGGCTGAAAACTTCTGCATGCCTGAACCGTTATTTTTGATATCCCATCCTGAAATAAAATATCCGGATAATCCTCCGATGCAAAGCATGAACAGGATGATAGCAGCATACTTCATAACCTGTTTCCCAATTGAATAGGTACTCTTTTGTGTTGGTTGTTTAATTCTGTTCAGGAATAAGTTATACTCAGCATCAACATCCATGCTGTCATTTTGCATGGATGCACGAATCCATAAGCTTTTGATGTCGTAAAACAACGCCTCGTCTGATTTAGTTTCAGATAACCCGCGGTAGAATATTCCCTTCTCTTCCTGATTTGCTTCCCCTGATAAGATACGGGACAATAAATGATGATCCATATTTTAGCCATTTATGAATAAACAAACAGAACCATTAATACCCTAATGAAAATATAGGATATAAACTGAGAAAAATAATAGGTGAAATAGATTGTGGACTGCCTGACGCTAATTCAGAATTTTTGTGACCGCTAAAATGACAGGCAGATACTCTTTTAAATCGTTCCGGAGGATTTTTAATGCCTTGGTAAGGTGCGCTTCGACAGTTTTTTTGGTAACTCCCAGTTTTTCAGCGATTTCGCGATTTTTTAGCTCATCAAACCGACTCATTTCAAATACAATTCGGCAATGTTCAGGTAGATTCTTTATCGCGAGGTCGATTTTTTCTTTTAACTCATTAAATTCCAAATAATCACCCCCCATTCTTGTCAGACTCTCATATTGGTAGTGCATCTCCATCCACTTTATTTTTTCGTGGTGTTTCAAAAGGATTTGCTTCCGTTTTAGCCGGTTCAGACAGTCGTTTTTGACAAGGGTGAATAAAAAATTTTTGAGATTAGAATCTTTGTCAAGATGCTCTCTGATTTCCCACAACTTTACAAAGGCATTCTGTACAACCTCTTTCGCTTCATCTTCGTCTTCAAGATAATGATTACTTAAATGACAAAGCGGCTGAAAATATTCATGAAAACTATTTTTAAAACTATCTTCTTCGTTCACTGACAATTTATTAGTCTGATCAAATATAGTCTGGTTTTGGGAGGTTAAATATAATGAAAAAATATAACCGGCATTCTCAATTCCTTACATCTGAATACCAGACAACTTTTTTGAGAAGTCTATTGTCCGTTTGAAAAATAAATCTTTCCTTTGCATCGCGAAAATCGAAGCTGTTTGTTGTAGGATGAATGGTTGAGTTTTGAAGTTTTTTGCTCTTTTCAAAGAAGAAAAGAGATTCAGATGGTCCGTTCATCTAAGGGTTAGGATTCAAGATTTTCATTCTTGCCATAGGGGTTCGAATCCCCTACGGACTACTA
>JAMDDG010000273.1 GCA_023488865.1 Bacteroidota bacterium
CGGGGTGTAGCGCAGCTTGGTAGCGCGCGTCGTTCGGGACGACGAGGCCGCAGGTTCAAATCCTGTCACCCCGACCAAGAAGGATTAAATTGAATATCAACTATTTCCAGGGTATTTTGGCAACCCTCAGGGCGTGACGACCCCCTTCAAAATCAGCGCTAAAAAAGGCTTCCACAATGGCAATAACCTCCTGGTCGGATACAAATCTGGCAGGGATTGCGCAAATATTAGCGTCGTTGTGTTCCCTGGCCAAGGTTGCAATTTCCGGAATCCAACACAAGGCCGACCGTACATTTTGGTGTTTGTTGGCGGTCATGCTGATACCCTGACCGCTGCCACAAAACGTCACCCCAAATTTAAATACGCCTTTGTCGATGGCATCAGCAATCGGATGGGCGAAGTCGGGATAATCGCAACTTTCGCTGGAAAAGCAGCCAAAGTCTTTGTAGTCGATTCCTTTTTCTTTGAAATAGCGAATGAGCATCTGTTTTTTGTCGTACCCTGCGTGATCGCTGGCGAGGGCAACTGTTTTATTTTTCAATAGTTCCATTTGATTGATATTTGATGAGTAAATATATTCTTTTAAGAGACTGTTTAAATTTTATAACTTTTTTAGTTAAAATTCTTTGTGAAACCTTGGTGTCTTAGTGTCTTTGGGACTTTATTTAGGATATCGCTGTTTAATTCCCGAAGACGGTTTTGCAGTTTCCTGAAAGAATCATCGTCCGCTTTTTTGGCACTCCCCGGACTGGTTTGCGCTTCGGCATTGCCATATAAAAACAGGCACAAGCCTAAAGCAATCATCACAGTGGCTATATTTTTCATCCAATTTTTGATTTCGGGTAAATTCATCTGAATTTTATTCGAACGATATCCGTCGGTAGAAATTGTGCAAAACAGTCTTTCGATTTAATTTTACTCAACCCGGATGACAATAACATCCCAGGCAGGAATCTCCAAATCACTGCTTATTTCCTGCAATTTATCTTCACCCACATTACTCAGCCAAATGTGCTGAAAGGGTTTTTCATTGGAAACAAGTTTGGTTTTCACAGCTTTTGCGGATGAATTGAAGAGGGTCATCATCCGTCCTTTCCCATTGTCGCAGGGTTTGAAGGCAGTTGCAATTACCTGTGAATTATCAGGGTAAATGCCAGAAAGCGCTTCAGTTGGTTCTGAAGCCTGTTTGACAATCAGCGGCTGGCTTAGACCTATGGCATATTTGGAGTTTTCAGACGCGCTGAATTCCTTGTGGGGCCAAAGTGCATAGCGGAAGGTGACCAATCCCTCCTGGTAAGCCCTGTAATTGGTGCTCCAATGGTTGTTCATCACCCAGGAGAACAATGTTTGGGTAGGCCCAATGTATTTTTGCCACAGCTCCGGGTTTCTTTGCGAACCTAATAAGTTGGCTGTAAGTCCGCCGACTTCAATAAGCGGGGCATCCAGTGTGATCAGCGCCACGCCGGTTTCCCGGTTGGATACATCGGCCCAACGACCGGCAGTCAGCCAGTTTTTAGAAGAACCGGCCAACTGATCTTTTTCGGGTTGGATCACGCCATAAGGGATATCCAATCGCACGCTACCTCCGGGTACATGAAAAGGAAAAGCAAAGTTTACGCTTTCTTTTCCTCCCTTTTGGGCGAAATTTCTATCTCCTGGCTTTGCGGAGATGGCTGCCCGTTTCTTGTCTACGATGTTTACCAGTTCAACGTGTCCCTGACCTGCCAACAGACGCACCTCGCGCGTAAGTTTGTTGCAGGCCGGCGCTTCCGATTCGATGAGGAGCGAAGCGACCAACGGACCATTTTCTTTGACTGAAATCCGTACTTTGTTTACTCTCCCGATGGCATCCATTTTAACCGAATCCAGGAATGCATAGTCGTTCAAACCGTACCCGGAAGCTCCGTCCACCAAATTTACGTCGGGCGCTGTCTTCGCTTTCAGCTCGGCCACGGCTCCTGATATGGGATCGATAGCCACTGACACCAATCCGTTATCGAGGGTAGTACCCTGGATTTTGATTTTGCCTTCCGAGAAAGCTTTCCCTTTGGAGATCAGATATTTTTTACTGGAATAGGGTGGCAATGCTTTTACGAGAACAGCCAGTTCACCCGTGGAAAGACGCTGGGAAGGTACCGGCTTCTTATCGGGACCAATCACGCGGTCGCCGGCTTTCGAAAGAGAGGCTGGGACCAAAGCTACTTCTGTGCGGGCCCATGAGTTGGCGTTATAAATATCAACGGATGTGCCTGATGCATTTTTATCCGATATCAACATTGCTTTCTCAAGCAACCGACGCGATTGTTTGTCTGCATCCAGGGCATAAGATTTCTTGATTTCCCACTGTTCTTTGGTCTTTTTATTTTCTGGATCATTGACACTGCAATCGGCTCCCCAGGTATGTTCGGAGTAAAGCAGCACTTTTTTCCACGCTGCCTCAAATTCAGCTACCGGATAGCTGGCCGGGTCTTTCATGGCCCACAGGGCTTCGGCCTGGGACAAACGATCGGAGCTGGCCCGGTTCAGAGCGGTTTCATAGGCCGAAGAGCCGGCGCCGTCTTCCCAGTAGGGCGTCCAATCCCCTTTTATCTCCGGAAACTGGCTGCCATATTTCTTTTCCATGGCTTCGAAGGCTTCGCTCGTTGAAGAGATAATGAATTTAGGCCAGGTATAATGCGAGGTCCAATCTTTCACAAAGTCGCAAATTTCAGGAGCAGGGACGGCATTGTCGCCACGGCCGCTCCAGCGCAAATAGGTGATATCGTAAGGATACTTACTGTTTTCCAGTTGGTTGATATATTCCTCGACTGTTTGGGTGTTATAATTTTTAATACCGCCATATCCGTTCAATGGGATCCATACCAATATCTTTTCTTTGCCTGACGGAGAAACCCAATAGAAGGGTTTGTTCGCCCATTGAACGGATATATTGCCGGTACGGTCGCCCCGGTTGGGGGCGCTTGAAAAATATTTGATACCAGCCTGCGACATGGCTGTAACGGTTCCCCAGGTATGACCTGGCACATCGCTGGTCATGGCAGAGTTGATGGTTACATGGCATCTTTTGGCCAGTTCGGTTGAGAATTTAAACAGGCGGGAAAGCTCCTCCGGACGGCACAGTCCGGTCAGTTCGTTCAGGTACATCCCGTTTAAAGAAACTTCGCCGCGGGTTACGGCATCCAGAAACTCTTTTTTCTGGCTCTCGCTCAATCGGTTGAGGTACAAATCTGCCGCCCATCCTACTTCTACGTTCCAGATAAAACGCGCTCCTTCGGGATATTGGGCAGTTCTTTTGGCAATTTCGATCCCTTTCACCAGGTTTTGGACCTGTTTTTCTTCAATTGCCGTCTGGATCTCGGTGTAACCAATGTCAGTATGCGAATGTGGCAGGATATACCAAACCAGTTTCTTGACCGGTTTTAAGGTTACCGAGGCCTGATAGGAAGGCATTCCTTTGGATTCGATCCGGAGTTGGATGGTTGTATTGGAGGCAACTGCTTTCACCGGGACCTCTATATTATTATCCCCTTTTTTAAGGTAAAAATTGAAAGGGGCGTTGCCATCCGCGTAAGCGACGGCGAGGCACGAATCACCTGAAAATTTAGCCTTTACCTGGATCGGCTGGAATTCAGCATTGGTTTTCCCCATAAGAAATGGCAAAGCTTTAATACTGGTAATTTCCAGGTTAGAAACCAATAGCTTCTGCTTCTGGGCCAAGGCAGAAAAGGTTATCAGCCATATTCCAAGGAGAAGGCCGGTCGCATTTTTGGTCACAGGCATGTTTTTCATGACATTGGTGATAATTAACTAAAAACAGGATTATATAGATCCTGGTAAGCAAAACGTAAATAAGGCAGCAACGAATTATCCAGGCAACAGTTCTTACAGTTCCCGGATCCAGATATTGCGAAAACTTATGGGTTTACTGTCGTCGCCATGGGCCTGTAAACGGATCGGTCCTTTTCCGTGGCGGACTACCTGTGGAAATCCGATGTAAGGGGTCGTTCCCAAAATAATGGTAT
>JAMDDG010000008.1 GCA_023488865.1 Bacteroidota bacterium
GAATTTCGGGTGAAAAAATAACATCGGATCATCCTGCAAGTGTGACCGGTTCCATCTATTCGCAATTCGCCAAATTGAGCCTGGATGGTCGCGGTTATTATAATTTCAGGGATAAGAACAAATTGGCATTCCGGGTCTTTGCCGGGGTCGCCAAACCATTCGGAAACTCAGCCATCCTGCCTTATACCAAACAGTTTTTCAGCGGTGGGCCCAACAGTATCCGTGCTTTTCAAATTAATACCGTTGGCCCCGGCACCTTTTATCAGAAAACAGACAACAAAGGATTCCTGCAAATGGGAGGCGATGTAAAACTGGAAATGAATACGGAATACCGCTTTAACATTTACCGCTATTTCAAAGGCGCCCTGTTTGCGGATGCCGGAAATGTGTGGTTACTGAAATCAAATCCCGCCAATACCGGAAGCCCGTTTATGTTATCCAAATTCATGGATCAACTGGCCGTCGGGACCGGCATAGGATTAAGGGTCGATGTTTCCTTCTTCATTTTGCGGTTCGATCTGGCCATGCCGCTAAGGAAACCCTGGCTGGAAGAAAACCACCGGTGGGTGGCCAATCAGATTGATTTCGGAAGTTCAGCATGGAGACGGGAGAACTTAGTTTTGAATGTAGCCATTGGGTATCCGTTCTAAGCTGACAAATTTTAATAAAGAACTCAGAGACTGTTTAAATTTTATAATTTTTTTTTCAGTTAAAATTCTTTACGAAATTCTTTGTGAAACCTTGGTGTCTTTGAGCCTTAGTGGCTATTTCTTTCCTGCCACAAAGACACTAAAACACCAAGGTTTCACAAAGGAAATACCAAATAGTCTGGAATAATCTAATTTTAAACAGTTTCTCAGTTGAATATAAAAAATAATATACGGAGTTTCAAAATTTAGAACGGAATCCTGTCTTATCAACCTCATAAAACTATTTTGAAATGAACATGAAAGGCATTGGATCAACAGAGGGTTCGCCCATTATAAAGATGGCTGCACTGATTGTCATTTTTGCAGGGGTGATTTATGCAAAATCGATCATCGCACCTTTTTTACTCGCACTTTTCATCAGCATCATTTGTATGCAGCCAATTACCTGGCTGGAGAAAAAGAGGATACCCAGATGGTTGGCCATGATCGTCGTAATATTGGGATTGATTTTACTTTTTTTCGGATTTTCTTCCCTCATTGGAGGAACATTGTCTTTCTTTTTAAGCAATGTTTCAAAATATGAATCAACCGTCACCACGATCAGCGACTCAGTTATTCAGTTTCTGAATGACAAGGGTTTTAATATCCCCGAAGATCAAATATCAAAGCTGATACAATCGGTAAAAATCCTTGAATTTACTGCAAGCGCGGTGATGGGACTGTTCAAAATGCTGGGTAATGCTTTCCTTATCTTTTTGGTCATTTTATTTATTCTGATGGAATTCGGAAGTTTTTCGATCAAAGCTAAAGCAATTACAAGCGGAACAGATAGGTCCATTGCTTATTTTACTACCATTTTGCAGAATATCCGTCACTACCTTGGGATAAAAACCCTGGTATGTTTAGCAATAGGCATTCTGATCTATATTGCCTTACTGATCATCGGGGTAGACTACCCGCTCCTGTGGGCATTGATTGCAGGCCTGATGAATTATATTCCGAATATTGGGTCCATTATCGCCACGATCCCGGCATTTCTCTTTGCCTTGGTACAATTGGGAATAGGCGGTGCGCTCTGGACCCTGGGTTCTTTTTTGGTTATCCACAACGTCCTTGGAAACTTTATTGAACCCAAGATCATGGGAAAAGGTTTAAGATTGTCACCACTGGTTGTATTGCTCTCTCTGCTCTTCTGGGGATTTATTTTGGGACCGGTGGGGATGTTCCTGGCAGTTCCCTTTACGCTGACCATTAAGATCATCCTGGAACAGAATAAGAAAACACGATGGCTGGCCATACTTTTGGGAACATCTGACGATGCTAAAATCTATCTTCAACAGAAAAAACAGATTGAAAAATCAGCATCAGAAAAAACACCGGATATTGAGCCAAAGCATGATTGATACAAATTTTTAGTACCCTGAATTCGGTTCGGGCAAACAGGAACGGGTTCACACTCCGATTTATTTAGATAAAAACGAAATTCCCGGATAAACACACAGAACAATCCTAAACCCGCAAAATAGATCCAAACGAATTTGCCGGGGATTCTAAATAAGTCTACATTTGAGTAAAATTAGCAGTCATGGAGAAATTAATTGTATACCTGGATTCAACAGCAAGCAAAACAAAAATGAGAGAGGCCCTAAAAATGTTCAGGGGCGTGACCGGGGTTTCGGATAAACTAACCATGTCAGATATAGAAGGACTTGCCGATGATGCCCTCATCAAAGAGATGAAAAAGGCGGATAGAACCGCTATGTTATCTTACGACGATGGTAAAAAGGAGTTTGAAAGCATAAAAAAAAGAATCCGTAAATGATTGTAAAGTATCGAAAATCATTTTTCACTGATTTAGGTAAAATTAAGAACCTCAAACAAATTCAGGAGGTTGAATTTATTACCGAATTTGCCAACAAAACCAAAACACCTGAAAAGATACCCGGATTCAAAGCCCTCAGACAATACCCCGGCATAGCGCGGATCGAAATAGCCCCATTTCGCATTGGCGTTGAAATTATTGGTGGAACCATTGTATTTAAGCGGATTTTGCCCAGGTCTGTTTTCTATACTCAGTTTCCATAGCCGTTCCTGAATTCCAATTTCATCCCCCTCAACTTTTCATGCGATGCTTAACCTGCTGAACACTGCTTGAAAGTATTACGCCGGGCTGCTGGGCAAACGCACCGCGCCCAAGGCGGATGCGACAAAACCAGCCGAATAAATTGTGGGTGGTCTTTTGAAATGGACAAACCCACCAGGCTTTGTTTGCAAACGGAGGCTGGAGGGTTTGGAATAGCAGACCCTCCCTGTTTAAATATTTAAGATATTAACATTCAATTTTCCCTTTTGATCGTATATTTGCATACCATTTATTCGTAATTAATAGAAAGATGAAATACGCATGAAAGTATTTTCAATAACCATACAAGACGATAAAGAAAACATCTTCATCGAATTAATGAATAGTGTTTCATTCGTCAAAAAAATTGAAGCTGTTTCCGATGACAACGAAATTCCTCAATGGCACAAAGCTATTCTTGACCAAAGAATTGAAGATAAAGCCGGAGATTACCTTAAATGGGATGCCGTACAAAAAGAAATCAATGTAAAATATGGCTTATAAGATAATTATCAATCCTTCTGCATGATTTGTTATTATCTTTGTAACAAAAAATTTATAATGACAACGACCTATCATCTAAGTGCAAACGACCTTTCTGTAGATTTTCTAAAATCTCTTAAATCAATGTATAAAGGGAAAACTATTTCCATCACTGTAGAACCCGAAATGGATGAAACCGAATACTTGCTTTCCAGCGAAGCCAACCGAAAGATGTTGCTTGAATCTATAAAACAGGCGGAAAATGGAGAATTGGTAAAAGTCGATATTGGGAAAGCCAATAAAAAATGAGAGAAGTTAAATTTACTACTCTGGCTCATTCTCAGCTTTTGCATTGGAAAGAGGAAAAACCTAAAATATACTTACGCATAGTATATCTCATTGATTGTATTCAGGAAAATCATTACTCCGGAATAGGGAAACCCGAACCACTCAAACACGAATTGGGAGGATACTGGAGTCGACGCATTACAAAAGAACACCGCTTGGTTTACAAGGTTACATCAGATGCGATCTTTATTATTTCATCCGTATCCGTCCGACCAACCCATCTTGACAGCTATTGCATGATGACTTAGCTTTGGAGTAAAAAAGTCATGAAAGAATCATCAAAGGAATCGTCCATGTTCAATCTTGTTGAGAAGTGGCAGAAAAGCGGAAAGAGCCAGAAGCAGTTCAGCAGTGAGAACAATATTACGTTCTATGCTTTTAATTATTGGGTCCAGCGTTACAAACGGTCAACGAGCAT
>JAMDDG010000256.1 GCA_023488865.1 Bacteroidota bacterium
TGTCCAGCTTATTAACTGTATTTCCCAAACTCTGTGCCTCTTTTGACCGGATCACAAAGAGGTTTTCCCCTTTTGAAATGGGTTGTCCCAAACGTACGTTTACCTCCTGAAGATAGCCATTGGCCACTGCTTTGACCGAAGTTTTCAGCAAAAATTGAGAAGTTGCGTTCAATTCAACATATTCCTTCAGCGGGCCAATTTTAACCGTCGTTACCGTAACCGGGATTCTACCTTCCGGCTGCGTATCCGCTGAAGGGCTTTTTCCAAAATGACAGGAAACAAAAAAACAGGCAATGAGCACAGCTGGCAATATTCTAATCTTCATATTTCTCCTATTTTTCTCTGCACCAGTAGTTAAGCTGGTTGATAAGTTGGTATTTTTCGATTTCATTTTGTATCAGCAGGTTTTTGGTTGTTAGCAGGTTGGACATCGCAACAATATACTCCATCACACTTACTTCCCCCGTTTCCAACAGTTTCCGGTTGGCATCTACCAATGTCTGGGAATAGGTGACCTGCTTGTTAATTTTGCCTGTTAAATTCTGATTATCGGTCAGTTGCAGAATTAACTGATTGATTTGCTGACTATATTGTTTGGTAAAAAAATCGCGGTAATTCTGCCGGGTTTGCTCAGATACGGCAATTTGGTCATGTTGCATTTTTCTTTGGTGACCGTCATAAATCGGGATGGAGAGGTTTAATCCAATGTTTGGACCAAAATTTTTCCAGGGCTGGTAGGCCAAAGAGGAGTTATAACCGGCTTCTCCAAAAACGTTTAGCTTGGGCTGGTAAGAAAAATCAATCTGTTTGTCACCGACAACCAGATTAAGACTATCTGTTACAAATTGTTGGTAGAAAATGGAGCGCTGAAGCTCCGGCAGTTTTTCGAGTGACAGATCCGGAGTTGCCAATGGATGGGTAGTTGTATCGGGAACCCCGCACAAATAATTAAGGCTCCCGATTTTCCAGGTTCCTTTTACTGATAATTCCTTTCGAAACGATCATCGAAGCGTAGATGTTGGCTCCGTTGGTAATGGCTGCATCCTGTCCCACTCCGTTGATAACCGGGGCATAACTGTCGTTGCTGACCGCGTTTACCTGAGCGCCCAATCCGGCACGCAGGCGCAGACTGTCGATCCGGTTAGACCGCAACCGGCCTTGAAAGTCTTTCAGCAATGGAGAATTCTGAAAGGCCAGATTAACAAAATAATCGAGGTTTTTTTCCTGGGCATGTCCAAATTGGATGGTAAAAGACAAGAAAAGTATCGTAAGTATCGATTTCCCCATTTTTCAGAGAATCTTTTTGGTAAACGGATTGGCAAAATTCGCTGTCTCAACTATGCAACAGACGATCACAATATTACTAAAATATCCTGTAGAATACAGCCAGTTTTTTTTGCAACAATATCTTACCAGGACTTTCAACTCAAAATTATTTTATGCAAATGTAGAAGCAAATTTTGTAGAAACTTGGGATACCAATGGGCCTTCAAGGCATTCTCTTTTTCTTCGGGCAATGAATGCGCGGTTAGGGCAATGGCTTCGCTGCGTTCATCCGATCCGATTTTTCAAGCGGGATGGAGAAGAAAAAGCGGGAGCCTTTTTTTGGCCCCGAATTTACGCCTATCACCCCACCCATCAATTCAACCAGTTCTTTTGCTATGCTCAACCCCAATCCCGTTCCTTCTATCGCGAAAGAGATCGCTTCTTCGCCTCGGTAAAAAGACTCGAAAATCCTTTGCTGTTCTTTTGGGGGAATACCAATTCCAGTGTCAACTACATAAAATTCAATAAATCCATTTTGCAGATCAAACCCAAGCTTCACGCTACCTTTTAACGTATATTTCAGGGCGTTGGCAACAAAATTGGTCAATACCTGCCTGATTTTGCCCGCATCGGCTAAGATGATGAGGTCTTCATACTGACTGGGGATATTGATCGAAATGTCAAGTTCTTTTTTTAAATAAGGCAGGTTAAACATCCGGTAGAGATCAGCGACCAACTCTGCCGGTTTGAATCCTATTTTATCAACGGGCATTTTTCCGCTTTGCAATCTCGACAAGTGCAAAATATCCTCTATCAGCGCAAGCAGTTGTTTTGAGCATTTCTGTATAATAGTTGCAAACTGTTTTTTATCCCCTTCATCCTCCATCAAAAGTTCGGAGAAACCCACGATGGCATTCATCGGGGTCCGTATTTCGTGGCCCATGCTTACCAGGAAGGCCGATTTTAAGCGGTTGTTCTCTTCTGCTTTTAATTTGGCGGCAACAAGTTCAAGCTCATACTGGTTACGTTCGGTGATATCCTGAAATATCCCCAGCATGACTTTCTTTCCCCGGTACAACATGCCGGTATTGCTGATTTGGAAAGTTTTTCCACCTAAGATACCTTTTGTTTCACATCGCTTTGTCTCTCCTATATTTATTCCTTCAACCAATGGACAATCCGAACATTGAGAATGATTATCGCGATAAAGTTCCCAGCATTTTTTACCGATGGCTTTGCAACCAAGCTGTTTTTTCAAATTCCCGTTCAGAAACAGGATATTCCCTTGTTCATCAACGATGTCCACTCCCAACGGGATGGTATGCAATATCAAATTGATCAATTCGTTGCTCTCCTTTAAAGCCCGGTCGGGCAGTACCCGTTCATTCGCGCTCTTTTCCAACTCCGGATGATCTTTAAAAGTTTGCTGCTTCCCCCGATAGGGTGTCACTTCTGGTTTCATCTTTTTCACTTTTGAAAATATTTATCTCTTTTGCTCCTTTTCGAGTATAATAATTAGCTTGGGACCAAACTTCCTAAAATGGGAAGCATTAAAACAGTTTCGTTATTAAAAGTCTAAAAATCAGACTTCTCATCAGACTTCTCAAAAATTTCCTTAATTACTCCTTGGTTGTTTTTTTGATGGATCAATAATTTTTCCCTGTTCTCAACTATTTTTTCGATAGCTGCCACAACATCCGGAAAACGTTTACAATTTGGCCTCAAAAAACTCATGTAAGCATTATGGGCTTTGATCCCCAGAATTTTACCAACGAGCCCCCAATCCCCTATTTGCATTTTTTTTCGTAGTTCTTCAGTTTTTGACATTTCTTGTTGTATTTTTGTGATAAGCTTTTCACAAATATATTACCATATGACAACATATGCAAGTGAATTAAGAAAAAATATCGTCAAATGACAATAAATAATAGGATAGAGTTAATAATCAATTCGTTAAAATTAAATAATAATTCATTTAGCTTGCGTATTGGCGTTAATTCTACGGTTATTCACAACATTGTAAAGGGCAGGAACGCCCCAAGCTATGATGTTTTACAAAAAATACTATCATCATTTGACAATATAAGTGCAGACTGGCTTATAATGGAAAAAGGGGAAATGATCAACACGAATAAAAGGTTAGAATATGCAAAATCATCAACTGATTCAAATGTAAGTTTAGCTGAGCCATTAGGAAAAATAAAAGGGAAAGAAAATAACCTGTCAGTACAAATACATCCGGACGAAAATCAACCGTCTGATCTTTGCCCAAATTGCTCGGTACTGAAACATGCGCTAAAACAAACAGAACGGGCGCTTAAACATGCAGAATCTGAAATTGAAGCAAGAAAAGAAACAATTTTATTGCTAACTGCAAAGATAAACGACCTTACTGAAAAATTTGATGGTCGAAAGGATGGGCAAAAAAGAAAGTCTGCTTCCTGAAACAATACAACAAAAAAACCCGCTCTTGAGAAGCGGGTTTCTTGTTGGAGTATTTTAAATTTACTTTACTTCTTCGAAATCGACATCGGTTACTTCGCCATCCCCTTTAGGAGCTTTTTGCTGCGAAGCCTGTGCTTCATCACCTTGTGGTCCGGCTTGTGCATTTGATGCATTGTACATCTCCTGGGATGCGGCCTGAAAGACGGTATTCAACTCGTTGGTTGCACTGTCGATGGCAGTGAAGTCTTTGTTTTTGTATGCTTCTTTCAAATTGTTCAAAGCTGTTTCAATCGGTG
>JAMDDG010000083.1 GCA_023488865.1 Bacteroidota bacterium
TTTACCCCTTTTGATAACTGATGCTGGGATTTGCGTTTCAAGGAATATTAAAAGAGAGCTACCATTTGCAACTCTCTTTTAATGATGTTATAATCTACCTTCCATTTCCACCCATGCCTCCATTTCCGCCCATACTTCCATGACCACCCATACTTCCGTTTCCGCCCATATTGCCGCGGTGTTGTCCATCTGTCATGGCTTCCGGCATTCCGTGGTCTTTTAAAACAATTTCAACTGTTTTACCATTGGTGGTAAGCATTGCTAAATTATCGCATACACCTTTTCCGTAATCGAGCGTGGCAATCTCACTTTCATTTTTACTAAATTTTACCGCTCCCTGCACTGGATGAGAGCAATCTCCTAAACGGATGAGAGGAACAGGAATCATTCTTGAGTAATTATCCCCGGTTGAACTTTTTACGTTAACAGTTCCGGTTATTTGAAACATATCATCATTCCAATCATGTGGGGTATCCAATCCTTTAATCCATTCCCTGACCTCATTTCCAGCCCGGTTGATTACCATTCCATTAGCCAATGTAAAGGTTAGATCACTCACAGTCGAAATTTTACGGGCTGTTGTATTATTCCCTAAAAAAGTTTCAGTACTGGTACCTGCAATTCCAATTGAGTCAATCTTGCAATCTGTAAAAGATATCGTACGGGTACTACCATCGGTATTTTTAGATCCGGAAATCGCAATAACTACCTTACCACTAATTTTCATCCCATGTTGATTCTCAGTACTTTTCCCGTAATCAATAGTGATTTTCATAGGATATCCCATGGATGCGGTATCAATCGAGACACTTGGTACCTGGCCGTTCATGTAATGCATATTGCCTTGTCCATTCATCAAATTCATTGTTTCCCCTCTCATCTGAGAAATTTGGCGGAGCATTTGTTCATATTCTCCATAAAAATAAGTTTCGTAATTTGCTTCTGCCGAAACACTTTCTACAGCTACATCATTAACGGCCATAGTAGCCGATTTTAATTGTGACGGGCTTAAATCTGTAGTTGTTGTGCCAGTGAAATCATTTTTTTGACAGGAAAAAAATAAGAAAGTGAGAATAACCAGTAAAGCCTTAATTGTTGTTTTCATGATTTTGAAATTGATTAAAAATTAATTTTTTATTTGTTTTAACCTATATCCGATCTGGAGCGTTCATACCCTACTTTTTTAAGTGAGTTTTTTTATTTTTTTTGTTCAACTGACGGGGTCACTAAGAGTCACCCCGTCAGATTTGAGCACAAACTCCGATAATATCCTATAAATTAGAAACTTAAACAAGTTTGCTTCACTATCCATTTACTGGTCTTTGTGTTAAATTTATGTTACCAATAAAAATATAGGTAATTAGACCGTTTTTAAATAAAAATTAATACTTAAGTTTGCAATTGATGTAAACAAAAGCATCGGAAAAAATAAATATGATTCAGGCATTCTCCAATAGCTCCATGTGTATGTGTAGCTGTATGTTGTTCCAACATGTGGAGGGTGGCGCTATGCTTTGTTAGATGCAGATATAATATAAAAACTAAATAGCAATTCAGCCCTTCACAGATGTGAGGGGCTTTTTTTTACCCTTAAAACAACAATTATCATGGCAGATTTAATTTTTAAAACCGAAGGAAAATCACAGACAGCAGCCCGCTTTGAGGCCAATTCCCGACAATTCAAACTCGTAATTGATGAGCCGCCTGTATTGGGTGGTGACGATCAGGGGGCTAATCCTGTCGAATACCTGTTGGCCAGCTACGCCGGATGTATCAACGTAGTGGCGCATCTGACGGCTCGCGAACTTGGCATTAAGATTGAAAAACTGAGCATCGCGATCAGTGGCAATATCAACCCGGCCAAGCTTCTCGGGCAATCTGACGCAGAACGTGCAGGGTTCAAGCAAATCGATGTGGAATTTTCACCCATTACCGATGCCTCTCCTGAGCTGACGCGACAATGGATTTCGACCATCAAACAACGCTGTCCGGTTAACGATAACCTGGCGTCGCCCACCCCTCTATCATTTAGTTTGGTAAGTTAAACACTCAGGTTAATTCACTCAAATAGACAATCGCAAAATCGCAAACAATACGACGATGAAAATAAAAGTAAACGGAAAAGAACAGGAGTTCGACCAAACCCAAATCGGACTAATCGAGCTGTTACAGCAAAATAAGGTTACCAAGCCCGAATTGGTTTCGGTGCAGCTAAACGGCCTCTTTGTTAAACGAGAAGCTTACCAGGAAACCTCACTACATGAAAATGACGAAGTCGACTTCCTCTTTTTCATGGGAGGTGGCAGCCTTTCAACCCTCAATATTTGACAAAATGGAAAGACAAGGCTTTTCAACCAGGGTCATACATACCAAATACGCCAAAAAGGATGTTCACAATGCTTTGCAGATGCCTATTTACAGTAATGCAGCCTTCGAATTTGACACGGCAGAACAGATGGAAGATGCTTTTCTGGGCAGGTCACCCGATCATGCCTATTCGCGCATTTCGAATCCTACCGTGGAAAATTTCGAGCAGCGCATTCGCTCAATTACCGGGGCTTTGGGCGTAACTGCCGTGAGTTCGGGAATGGCTGCCATTTCAAATGTATTCTTTACCATTGCCAAATCGGGGGATAACATTGTTACATCCAGGTATTTGTTTGGGAATACCTACTCTTTTCTCACCTCAACGCTGCAAGCCTTTGGCGTGGAAACCAAGTTCTGTGACCTGACAAATAGCAAGGAAGTAGCCAATACCATCAATGAGAAAACAATCGCCATATTCTTTGAAACCATTACCAACCCGCAACTTGAAATAGCAGACATAGCTTCTCTTTCGAAAGTGGCTAAAGACCATGGGGTACTTCTGATTGCTGACTCTACATTAACACCTCCCAATATTTTCGCTGCTTCGAGATACGGTGTGGACATCGAAATCATTTCCAGTACCAAAATGATAACCGGGGGTGCAACTTCAATGGGAGGCCTCGTTCTTGATTACGGTCAGTTCGATTGGTCGGGGTTTGCCAAACTAAGCGATCTCGCGCAACGCTTTGGCCCTTATACTTTCAATGCCAAACTCCGGAAAGAAATCTTCCGGAACCTGGGCGCATGCCTGTCCCCTTATCACGCTTATCTGCAAAGCCTTGGACTCGAAACCCTTTCGCTGAGATTCGATAAAGCTGCTTCCAACACTCTTTTGCTGGCCGAATACCTGCAAACGGAAGCGAAGATTGCCAAAGTGAACTATCCGGGATTAAAAACTTCAAGATTCTATGAAGTTGGAAAAAGTCAGTTTGGCAATTACCCTGGTGCAATAGTAACATTTGACTTCAGTAGCAAGGAAGAATGCTTCGGGTTCCTTAATAAATTGAAGTTAATAAGCAGGGCATCCAATATCTATGACAACCGGTCGCTGATCATACATCCTGCATCGACTATTTTTGCTGATTATTCACCCGAAAAAAAGGAAGAATTAGGCGTTCCGGATACACTCATCCGCTTGTCGGTGGGCATTGAAGATTTTGAAGATTTAAAAAACGATATTCATTCAGCTTTAATATAAAAGTTATGGAATTTACTGAATCACAGATCGAACGCTACAGCAGGCACATCATCCTTCAGGATGTTGGTGTTGAAGGTCAAATAAAAATCTCGGAAGGAAAAGTTTTAATTGTCGGGGCTGGCGGACTTGGGGCGCCTGTAGCCCTCTATCTTGCTGCAGCAGGAGTTGGCACCATTGGCATCATCGATGGGGATGTGGTCGATTTGACCAACCTTCAGCGCCAGGTAATCCATTTTACGCCTGATGTAAACAAGGCTAAAGTACTATCGGCCAAAGAAAAAATAGAACAATTAAATCCCGATGTAAAAGTAATTGCTTACCAGGAGTTGCTCTCCACCTACAACATCTTCGATATCATCAAAGAATACGATATCGTGGTAGATGGCACTGATAACTTTCCTACCAAGTTTCTGATCAACGATGCCT
>JAMDDG010000097.1 GCA_023488865.1 Bacteroidota bacterium
GCGAAATCGAATAAGCTTTACGCAGGCAGTTTGTCGAGATTCGGAGTGGTTACCTTGTCCATATGGGGATAACAGCCCAGATCCCCGTATCCCAAGTCATCTGCCAATATAATAATGATGTTGGGCCTTTGACCTTGATTTTTTTCTGCACCAATCCCTTGCAGGGACGTAGTTGCAGATAAAAGCGTTAATAATACAGTTTTAGTTTCCATTTTTTATACAATAGTTTGTTAAATTTTAAGTGGCAATTCTGCCGTAAATCAATAGTTCTTTGAATATTTTTTGATTTTTTTATCATGTTCGTTTCATATACGTGTATAAGTTGTTTGGGTCAGTCCTTCCCTGAAAATTTCCCTAATCCCTGCTGTTTAACATTGTAGCCCCCGGCTGTTATAACGATGTCTTTCCCTTTATTTTCAATTGGATAATCAACGGCAATTTTACGCGACTCGCCGGGCAGAAGGGTAAAATACCCATCGCTGAAATACGCCGGCAATATGCGTTCGTTAGTTGCCGCGTTTCGCAAGTTTAGTTTAATAGACAACGCGATAACCTTTGTTGGATTTTTAATTACAATCATATTTTTCACTCTTCCCCCGACTTTCTCTTTAAATATCTTTCCTCTCAAAGATACATTGCCAAGATCATTAAAAGGTAGAAATGATTTTCCTGTTTTTGGGTTTGTTAGCCAATATCGATTGTCCGATATAAGCAATCCCTTCTTGTCTTGTAATTCCAATACAACCAGATATTGTGCCGGTAAACTTTCCGGCCATTCCATTTTATAACATTCTGTGAGTTGGTTTTTTCCTATCTCGTGAATACTTTTTTTCTCAAACAACAATTTTGCCTTTAAATCAAAAATCCTGACAGAAATCCGTGCTTCGGGAAGTGTTTTCAAACTTGTATTTACAACAATGACTTTGTTGTCGTGCAAATTCATTTGAATATGAATAGGTTCACATGCTTTTTGGGAGCCAAAATAAGAACCGAGGGTCTCATAATCCCATGAATAAATCTGCCAGTCGGTACTCGGCCATGCTGGATGTGTCATCCACAGCATTACGCCACTGACATTGTCCCAGAGTTTACTGTTCCAGGCTTCAAACATGGCACGATGGTTTTCGTAATTTATCATCTGGGCCTTTCTGCAAAAATCTTCCAGCGTTTCGGATTTTCCATAAAGGGCCTCGATTGATTTGCAATATGATTTTTGCCCGCCATGAAAGTCATGGTATGCCCAAACATCGCTAATAGGCCAAACGTCTTCCCCTGCCATCATTTGCCGCATCGATTCTGCAGTAGGGACCGAAGGGATGCCTATTTCCGTATCAAAACCATAAGCATCTTTGAGGTAACTTGACGGATCGGGATAATAGTTCCAAGGTCCACTCCTGGCTAGGTTCAAATGACGCGAACTTGGGGTATAATACCTGGTCCCGTCTTCATGATAAACTATCTGCGAAAGGCCATCCTCTAACACAGACAAAGGAAATCCTTCGTTTCGTGCACACCAGATAGCTATGGATGGATGGTTTCTGAAGCGCCTTACCACATCCCTGGCATTATTAAGAAACAGCCGGGTATCAAAAACGTCTATAACCTGGAAATCCTGGGATAACCAGAAATCGTTCCAGACCAACAATCCATATTCATCGGCTAATTCATAAAAAACCTCCTCTGTGTTCTCACCTGTCCAGTTACGTATCATTGTAAAGTTTGCTTCTTTGTGCAACCGGAAATAGGGTTCTAAATGCTCACGCGACACATTTTTCATGGCATCATCCATGCCCCAGTTCCCTCCTTTGCAATAAATACGCTTCCCATTTACTTTAAGAACAAGGAACGGGGAAACCAGGGTATCCGTCAATTCATCCAAAACACCCGGATCAACACCGTCCCGAAGTCTTGGCACCCATACCCTGTCGCGCTCCTGAACGGATGAAGGTGGGTTTGGATAGGCCTCCCTGCGGTTCCTGTTGTCAAATATTGGTCTCCCGGCAGTTTGTGCCTTAAGTGGGTTGTATTCCACCCTCCAACCTGGTTTGGCCGGGGCATCAACAGTTAACTCGTATGATAATTCACGGATACCAAAACGTACAGACTTATGGTCTGACTCCTGCCCGTCGGAAATTACAGCTAATTCAAGCGTATATAAATTCTGCTTACCATACCCGTTTGGCCACCATAATCTTGGGTTTTTCAGTTGAAGTTGCGGAAATTGCCGGGGGGAAACAGTAACCTGTTTACTTTCTCCGGGATTCAGTTCAACCGGCTGCTCAAAGTGGATTTTTTCAATTTCCCCTGAAAAGGATATACTTTGTTTGGCCTGTGAATGGTTAGTAACCTGTGCCCGGACAATTATATTGGCCTGGGTCGTATCCGGCAATGGCAGGTCTGTTATCACCTGTGGGTCGCCAATAGTTACCAAACCACTAAAACAAAGAAAAACATCCTGCCAAATGCCGATGTCGCGATCGCGGATACCCGGGACCCAATCCCAGCCTTGGGAGGAAATGAAAGTCGGACCATCCAGTACCAGTTGTCCCCCATTAGGCCCTGCCCCGGTTTTCAATGATTCTTCATGTGGAATTCCCGGAGTAGGGGGCGGGAGGATGTGTACCGCCATGATATTCTTTTTGTCTGTGAATAAAATATCAGTAACATCAAATTTCCCTCGCTGGAAAGCCCCGCTTATAGTTCCTGCCAATTTGTTGTTCAACCATACTTCAGCCCGGTAATTAATACCCTCAAAAACCAACCAGGACTTTTCACTTTTGTGACCTATAGGACAGTCAAAAGCAATACGGTACCACCAGTCCATGCGGCAAAGCGTGTCAGGTATGGCCAGGTTGTTGATACCAAAATACGGATCGGGATATATTCCCTGGTCAACAAGCGTAGTCAACACCGTTCCGGGAACAGTAGCATTGTACCATTTGGCTGTATTCAGGTTTTGGCTGAAAATAGGTTCGCCAGAGGCAATGACCTTATACGCTTCGGACAATTCCCACCCGGAAGTGAACTTATAAACACCGGCAGATGACCGGTCCAAAATTGTAGGAATTATTTTTTTTGCCTTACGGACCGCGGTTTGGATTGGAACTTTAGATTTTGGGAGCATTTCTATCGGCTGGGGCTGCGTCAGTCCAAAATTTAAAGGTTTGAGAGGTTGGGCTTTTGATTGTACCCAAACTGCCAAAAACATTAAAACCACTGCATGCTTAAAAATAATATTTAGATATTTTTCTTTACTGTTCATGTTTTCTGTTTATGAAACGATAACTCTCCATTTCCCATTAAACTCTTCCGAATTCCAGACTCCTCTCTCCTCAACGGGCCCAGGGTTTGTATTGTACCCCTTTCAGTCGCGGGGTTTCTTTGTCCCATTTGATCAGTTTTTCCCTGAACCCGGCGGCAAGCGCGGGCTCTTTACCGGTTTTCGCCAGGTTGTTCAGCTCATACGGATCTTCCTGTAAATCGTAAAACAGGTATCGGTCGTCCTCAATGGCGGTATCCTCGCCATTCATGAGCATCCCGTACAGATGTGTCGGGGTCCGGATGCCCATGGCACGGAGAGAAGTTTCAATAAAGGTATAATCCTGCTCCAATCTGTCTGCCTGGCCATATAAAACCGGCGCCAGGCTCTGCCCCTGGACAGCGCCGGGAACCGTCCCGCCACACAAGTCAAGCAGCGTGGGCATGACATCGATCAGGGAGGCAACCTGCTTACGGTTTGACCCAGGCCTGATTTTACCGGGCCAACTGTATATCATCGGGATACGGATGGCCTCTTCGTAAAGATGGTCTTTATTCCACAGGTGCTGACTGCCTAACAGATCGCCATGATCTGATGAGAACGCGATAAGCGTGTTATCTTCCAGCCCGTTTTCTTTCAGGGATTTGAGTATCTCGCCAACGGTATCGTCCGCCCAGGTAACTGCGCCATAGTATAGCGCTGTCAGCTCCCTTAAC
>JAMDDG010000460.1 GCA_023488865.1 Bacteroidota bacterium
ACGGATTAGTTCAACCGCCCGGTAACCGGAGTGATTGCTGCGATCCTTGAGCTTCATCCATGGATTTACCCGTCTTCAAATCTGATACTATTGGGAATGAGGACATTAATAATTTTGCCCGCAAAGATTTGAAGGCTTACGCATAGAGACGATTTGCCCATTTCAAGGCAAAAGTGATGCGGAGTGTCCTGGCGTACACCTTCTGGATCATGAAAAAATGACTTTGCACCGGATAACGGATTTTCCTAAAAATATGGGAAACGGATCGACTTTAACGGAACCAATTCATTTTGGTTGCCTCGAAAAACAATGATCGGTTCATGAATGGTCATTAATTCTTGAAAGGAATCGACCGCTGGAGATCAGAAAAATTTAAAAAATGGGTATTTTACAATTACGCTATGGGGTTAAAGTCATTCTCTTATATATTCCCTTAAATCCGCAGGAAAAACATTTGGATTGAAAGTTAGCCTTTTTTAGGTTTGATTGGGGGATATGTTCCCCAATTTTCGCACTTTTTCCTGTCAAACCGGGGACGTTTTTTTATTCAGGTAATAACCTTCCGGTATTCTTGCATTTTTTGAGTAAAATGAAGTGCAGCTTTTTGTTTATTTTTCATATAATGCTAAAAATAAACAAGTTATATTCATAGCATAGACGTGACTATCCCTCCTGCCTTCACGACGCTATCATTTTTACCCCAACAAAAGGTGGTATTTCTTTGCCGAAAACAGCTTTAAAATACACTGACGACCCTGTTTGATCCATTTTGCAGGAACAACCATGAAACGGAAGATAAACTTTTTCAACCGGAAGTTGGGTTTGATAAAATCCAGTCTTTTGCTGATAAAGTCCGTTAAAAAGTGGAACAGGTTCCGGCAGATTGCCATCATCACCAGGAAGACCGTGTTTTCATGAAGAAAAGAGAAAGGCATCTTTTTCCAAAGAAAATCATTGTTCATCTCATCAAACAACCGTTCACTTTCCCCCCTGTCATTATAAAATTCAATGACTTCCAGGTCTGTCATCTCCCGGTTATTGGTCATGATGGCCCGGTAGATGTAATGATCCCCGGTGAACAGGTCTGCCTGCCCATCATCGTTTTTCTCCCGGCTGGATCACGTAACGATAAGTCTTCTCCCCGCTTCAGGGTTTCTTCCTGTTTGTATTTCACGTTACTGTTACCGTTGCGGTTTTCGATATAAACAGGAAAGTTCCCGATGGACGCGATCCCGGGGGAATAACCGTCTGCATGTTTATAGCTTCGCTTTGAATCATATTTGTCCGTGGGGATAAACTGGTTGTCATAGTCAAAAATATAACCTTCATGTTTGGGGGACAACTGCCCACCAAGGGTTTGGTCGATGATTTGATAAACCGAAGCATTTCTGACAAGATGATCAGCGAAATTTATTCCGCCAAAAGAGTGGATGTCCTCCGAAGAATATGTAATTTTCATCCGCAACGATGTTTTTCACCTAAATAAGTGAAAAATAATCAATCGGGCAAGCTCTGTAACCATTATTTTTACAGGGCTTCCCGATTTTTCCTAATTATTTCGTGCGGATGTAAGGGATTAATAAAATCACCAGGTTTGTATATTAAAATTTCCCGATGGAAACTGATAGAAAGCATTTTCATTGTTACTATTAGCTGGAACATATTTTTTCACATCCAACTTTACACCGTTGACTGTAATATTCTTCCCTTTTGGCAAGGCTACCAGGCCTGAAGAGTTAGCCGGGATAGAAATCTGCCAGGTAAATTTATCCGCCTCCTTTTTCCAACTGCTCACAACAGTTCCGTAAGGTGATTCAATAATCGCCTTAGCCCATGGCAGATACCCTGTAAACAAAGGTTCAAAGCGAATAACTTTAAATCCATAACCGGAAGGGTCGGGGCGAATACCTGCGATATCCTCATAAAAACAAACATCGTAGCCCGCCTGCATGGGGTGATTATGGGATACAGGACCACCAGCTTTTTGACTGATTGCATTAACCGGAAGTACTTCCCAAAGGGAGGTGGCATCGGCCGAGTTCCACATCCATTCGAAGCTGTTCTCCCCTTTTTTCGTAAACATATTCCAGGCGGCCTGGCTGTTGCCGTTGCGGGCAAGCATGCTACCTATACGACCAATGCCAAAAATGCCGCAATGCATGAACCCTTTAAACTTGTCATTCATGTTGTTAACAATAGCTTTGGCTACCGCTTTTTCATCACCTTTAGGGACAAGCCCAAAATCCAGGGCCATCGCATCAGCAGTTTGGCTTCCAAATGTCTTTGTACCGGCATCGTATAAGTTCGCGATAACCTCCTCTGCAATTAACCGTTTTTCATTGGCGAACATTTGAGCATCCGCTTCTTTTTTCAGAATATGTGCCACCTGTTCCATAATACAAACATCCAGGTAATGAAAGGCGGTGGAGGTAAACTCAATGGGGGCGTCAATTGTAGCATTACCCTCAGGTGGACACCAGTCTCCAAGTCCCTGATAAATAATGTGTCTAGTCTTTTTGCTATACTTATTTGTACGTGCCGTGTCACTTGCCAACGTCGAAACATAATCCGTCCATTGCTTCATATTTGGATAGTAATCGCTAAGCGCCTTTTTGTTGCCATAGTAAACATATAGCCACCAGGGAAGCTGTACCACAGCTGTTCCCCAATCGGGAGAGGCTACCCCGCACCGACGTTTGCCGGGAGCGATCATATAAGGTAAGCCGGCCGGTTTTTCGGTGAAATAAAATTTTTTGTTATAGCGCTCGTGAAAGAGGGCGTGTTTTTCCACACTGCTTGCACCGGAGCGGATATCTTCCAGATATTTTATCCAGAAATTATTCATTTGAAGGTTAAGGTTGGCCATCTTCACATACGAATGAGAATCACCCAGCCACCCACATTTTTCACGGTCGGGACAATCTGTGGGGATACCATGAAGATTACTCAGAACTGTGCGCATTGCCAACTCATGAAGCCTGTTGATTTGTGGATTGGCACACTCGAAAGTACCAGACTTCGCCACATCGCTATGAACCACGATCAGACTCAAGGTGGACAAATCGGGTTGGCCCTGAATTCCTGAAAGTTCAGCATATCGGAATCCATGGTAGGTAAATCGCGGTGACCACTGCTCCTTCCCTTCCCCATTGCATATATATTCATCTGCGAATATTTTTCCATGATGAATCCATCCCATGGTAGTAAAATCAAGGTTTCCGTTGACTTTCTTCTCCTCCGCGATGCGCATGGTGAGACGGGTACCGGCAGGTTGCTTCACACTTAGGCGGGGAATACCCGCCAGATTAACACCAAAATCAAATATCCAGTTGCCAGTGGTGTCCTTCCACATTTTTATGGCCTTTAACACCTGCATGGTTCTTATCGGTTCCATTGTCTGCGGAATTAAACGAGGTGGAATGTGATCTTTGACCAGAATAACCTTATTCCAATCACTGCATGGGGTTGATGCCTCGCACCATCCTTTTATTTCCTGGCGTGCATCATAGCTCTCACCCAAATAAAGGTTTGACTTAACCACCGGTCCACCTTTCCATGTCCAACTCTCATCGCTGCCCACAACACTGCGTGTGCCATCGCTGTAAAGTACCTCAAGCTGAATTCGGAGCATTGGATTACCATAGGTGAAAGCAGCGCTTCCTCCCCATCCGGCATCCTGAGTAAACCAACCCTTTCCCAACATTACGCCAAGACAATTATTGCCTTTTTTCATTAGGCGAGTCACATCAAAAGCGGTGTAGAGCGCATACTGCTCATAGTTGGTTTGTGCCGGATCAAGAAAACGGGTGGAATCGACCATTTGTCCATTCAGATACAACTCACTGCAGCCCAACCCACAGAGGTAAACCATGGCTTTAATTGGAGAGGCATTCTCCTTGTTCAGATTGAAAACCTTTCGAAAATAAGGCGCGGCACTATCTTTTGCATGGGAAAGGGTTGGTTTACTC
>JAMDDG010000252.1 GCA_023488865.1 Bacteroidota bacterium
GGTTGACAAGGCAGCTGTAGATGTTTGCCAGTATTTTGATAAAAATGTTACCCAGGTTACTGCAAATTTAGGTTGGGAACAGGAATATTTTCTGGTGGATGAAGCGCTTTTCATTGCTCGTCCTGACCTGGTTTTGACCGGACGTACCCTGATGGGGCACTCATCAGCCAAAGATCAGCAATTGGAAGACCATTATTTCGCCTCTATTCCTGAGCGGGTAGCCATGTTTATGATGGATCTGGAAAACGAAGCATATAAATTGGGTATCCCGGTTAAAACACGTCACAACGAGGTGGCACCGAACCAATTCGAGCTTGCACCGATTTTCGAAGAGGTCAATCTGGCCAACGACCACAACCAGATGATCATGGATTTGATGAACAAAATTGCACGCCACCATGGGTTCAGGGTCTTGTTGCACGAGAAACCTTTCGCTGGCATTAATGGATCAGGAAAACACAACAACTGGTCACTTTCGACCAACACTGGTGTGAACCTTTACTCTCCGGGGAAAAATCCAAAGTCCAACACCCAATTCCTGACCTTCATTGTCAATACCATAAAAGCAGTTTACGACAACCAGGATTTACTTCGTGCCTCGATTGTTTCGGCAAGTAACTCGCACCGGTTGGGAGCCAACGAAGCCCCACCGGCAATTATCTCTACTTTTCTTGGAACTGAAGTAAGTGCTATGCTTGATCAGATTGAGGAGATGGTAGGAGAGAGAAAAATGACCCCTGATGAAAAAACAGATCTCAAACTGAACATCGGCCGTATTCCGGAAATTTTATTGGACAATACAGACAGGAACCGTACATCACCGTTTGCTTTCACTGGTAACAGATTTGAATTCAGGGCGGTAGGTTCATCCGCCAACTGTGCTTCTGCCATGATTGCCTTGAACTCGGTAGTTGCGGCCCAGCTGATTCAATTCAAAAAGGATGTCGACAAACTGATAGATGCCAATGTCAAAAAAGATGAGGCCATCTTCCAGGTATTAAAGAAATACATCATCGAATGCAAGCCTGTCCGTTTTGATGGCAACGGCTATAGTCCGGAGTGGGCTGTAGAAGCCGAGCGCCGCGGTTTAACCAACATCAAGAGTGTTCCGGTAGCTTTGGATGCTTATCTAAGCAAAAATTCCAGAAATGTATTCGAATCGCTTGGAATTTTCAACGATATTGAGTTGGAAGCCCGTGTGGAAGTGGAATATGAGAAATACATCAAAAAAATCCAGATTGAAGCACGCGTGTTAGGTGATTTGGCTATCAATCACATTGTTCCGACAGCCATTACTTATCAAACCATGCTGATCGAAAACGTTAAAGGGTTGAGGGCGATCTTCTCTGACGATGAGTTCAATGAACTGGCGTCTGCCCGTAAAGATTTGATCAAGGAGATTTCAACCCATATTTCCAGTATCAAATCCAAAACGAAGGATATGATTGAAGCCAGAAAAGTTGCCAACGTCATTGAAGAAACCAGAGAAAGGGCTCTGGCTTACGAACAAAATGTAAGACCTTATCTCGATGATATCCGTTACCACATCGACAAGCTTGAATTGGTGGTTGACAATGAATTATGGCCATTGCCAAAATATCGTGAACTGTTATTTACCCGCTAGGGGTTTGATTATTTAGCATAAATTTAACCGCCTCTGAAAAAGTTCAGGAGCGGTTATTTTTATGTGGTTACATCTGGCTTTGCCCATTATCGTATAATTTGCCTCTTGCTCAATCCTACTATTACTCTAAAATTAGCGCCAACTGGGAGGATCTGAATCCGCGCCATAAAGAGGAATATTGAAACTTTGTCACAAGTTGAAACGTATTGGTTTATTAAAAAGAGCTCAATATGGCAGAACGAATGGTCTAATGCTTAGAAAACTTAAAAAAACTGTTTCTTTACTATTATTGACGGCATTTCTCTTGCCTTCGATCGTTAAGCTTGAACATCATCACGAACATTTTGTATGCAATGTAAGAAATGAGAAACATTTTCATGAATTTCATGAGAAGTGCAGTATTTGCAATTTCGAATTCGCGGTATTTTTATCAAATGTTGAAGATTCTGATCTACAAAGGGAAAATCCGATAGATTGTTACGTTAATAATTACATCTCCCAATCCAATTATTCTCTCCCCCAATATTCATTTTTATTACGAGCCCCCCCAGGACAAATTTAATATTCAGCATCCCTGTGGTACTTTAGAAATTTGTCGAATATAAAATAAGTAATAAAATGAAGAGAATATTTTTCATTTGTACGATGATATTCATTTGTCATTTAGCGAATGCACAAAATAAATTAACTGGAAGAATTACTGATAAATTATCAGGAGAAACAATTCCGGGGGCGACCATTTATATCCCTGAACTTAAAACTGGTGCTATCTCTGATATAAACGGTAACTATAAAATAAATAATCTCCCTAAGACAAAAATTATCCTTCAGATCAGTTTTGTAGGCTATAAATCAATTGTCGAAAATGTAAACCTGGCAAAAACAGCGTTCTTAAATTTTGCAATGGAACAGGCTATTACAGAAATGAACGAGGTTGTTGTGACTGGTACATCGAAGGCGACAGAAATAACCAGAAACCCTGTTCCTATGATTACCTTGAACAGAAAAGAATTGCAGCGGAATTTAAGTACAAACATAATTGACGCAATTTCAAGACTTCCAGGAGTTAGTGCTATTTCAACGGGCCCGAATGTATCAAAACCGATCATTCATGGATTGGGATTTAACCGTGTACTAACGTTATTTGATGGGGTAAGGCAGGAAGGACAACAATGGGGAGATGAACATGGAGTTGAAATGGATGAAAATGCAGTCGACCGGATTGAAATTGTAAAAGGTCCTGCAAGCCTTACATATGGTTCCGATGCATTGGCTGGAGTTGTTAATTTGCTGCCTGCACTACCAGTCACTGATGGTAAAATACAAGGACACATGGTGTCAAATTACCAGACAAATAACGGGCTCTATAAAGCTTCTGCTACGCTGGCTGGAAATACGAATGGGTTTATTTGGGGAGGTGTGGTTTCACATCAGCAAGCTACAAATTATCAAAACAAATACGATGGACGGGTTTATGGGACAGCTTTTAATGAAACCGATTTAAGTGGCTATGTTGGACTAAATAAGCAATGGGGTTATTCGCATCTCAATTTTTCAATGTTTGACGACCTTCAAGAAATTCCTGATGGAAGTCGCGATTCATCGACGAGAAGATTCACCAAACAAATCACTGAAAATGACCTATTCAGACCTGTGGTTTCAGATGTCGAATTAAACTCCTACAAAATTGCCACTTTACATCAACATGTGCAGCACTACAAATTGTATTCATCAAATAATTTCATTTTTGGCGAGAGTAAACTGGGATTGGTGCTTGGATATCAGCAAAATATACGCCAAGAGTTCAGTCATCCGGAAAACCCGGAAATCGCCGGACTATATTTGGTTTTAAATACATTTACCTACGATACCAAATACTACCTGCCTGAATATAAAGGCTGGGAAACTACTATTGGATTAAATGGGATGTACCAAAAAAATGAAAACAAAGGTACAGAGTTTATTATACCAGACTATCATCTTTTTGATATAGGACCTTTTGCTTTCGTACAAAAAGTATTTGATAAATTGGAGGTAAGCGGTGGATTTCGTTATGATATGCGAGTTTTTAATAATAATGCAATGTACACCAGGACTAACCCTCAATCTGGTTTTGATATGCAGGCCAACTCACCGGATGGTGCTGATCAACCTTTTTATAGTTTTAAACATACTTTTTCTGGAATGTCCGGTAGTATTGGAGCAACGTACAAAATATCAGATAAATTATTTTTAAAAGGTAATATTGCCAGGGGATTCCGGTCTCCCAATATTGCTGAGATATCTGCTAATGGTATTCATCCGGGAACACTGATTTACCAGATTGGAAATACAGGTTTCAG